>JACRAV010000099.1 GCA_016213305.1 Candidatus Zixiibacteriota bacterium
GCCCACAATTTCGCAACCAACTCGACGGTGATTCATCCCCTGTCCCAATTATATAGATGAACCTGTTATTCTCACTCCGGCACAATTGTCATTCCGGCGACGGCCGGAATCCAGTCTTACTCTTTTGGGAGGAAGACCATCGAGTAGCTCTTGTAGGTCAAGCGCCCCGGCGCTTGACAATCCGCGTCTCGACTACGCTCGACGTGACGATACGACCGGAAAAAACGAAAATGCGGCGCAAATCGAACCCGATTTCGGCCCGCTGGTAGCCCAACCGGGGGAAAATGGAGGGGCACTGTAAAACGAACCCAATTCTTGTCGGGCGGTTCCACCATGCATGACAGTCCGCCAAAACCGCAAAATACCCCCTTGACATAAATGGAATCCAGGGTATATTATACTCAAGATGAATAACCCGGTGTACATGGCCGCCCTCACTTTCCTCCTGAGCTACGTCCTCTATTATTACTCGTATCGTCGTACCCGTGAGAGCGGATTGGTGCCGGTGTAACCACCACAGGACACAGAAATACCAAGCCCGCTCTTGCGACAAGAGCGGGCTTTTTTGTTGGCAGATAAGATAGGACGGTCACGTATGATGCGAGGCATTCGCGGCGCAATCTGCGCCCAAACCAACACCCGCCTGGGAGTTCTGCAGGCCACCACGACCCTGCTGGCGCTCATGCTCAAAGAAAACGAGGTCCAAACCGATCAAATTGCCTCAATCTTCCTTACCGCCACCCCCGACCTGAACGCCGACTACCCCGCCTATGGCGCCCGCGAACTGGGACTGACCCATGTTCCGCTCTTGTGCGCCACCGAGATCGACGTCCCCGGCGCCATGCCGCGTGTCATCCGTATCCTCGTCCACTTTGAAACCGGCAAGAAGCAAAACGAAATCCGCCATATCTACCACGGCGAGGCTGCTCGCCTGCGACCCGATCTGGCCCGGGAGGAACAACCGTGATTATCGTAATGAGAAAAGGACACTCCGTCGACGAACTGACCGGGGTCGTCAAGTTCCTCGAGACACTGGGTCTCCGCGCGCACATCTCGGAGGGCGAGGAAAAGACCATCATCGGCGCGGTGGGTGACGAACGCTTGATCGAGCGGGACAAACTTCTCGATTTGAATGGAGTCGAGACCGCCATCCCGATTCTCAAGCCGTACAAACTTGCCTCGCGGGAGTTCAAGCCCGAATCGACCATCATCGGCCTCAACGGAACCAAAATCGGCAATGGCCGGGTCGTGGTGATGGCCGGGCCATGTGCGGTCGAAAGCTACGATCAGGTGCTCGAAACCGCCATAAGCGCCAAACAGGCCGGGGCCAAAGTCCTTCGGGGCGGCGCCTTCAAACCGCGCTCCTCCCCCTATTCGTTTCAGGGCCTGGGCCGGGCGGGGCTGGAGATTCTGGCCCGCGTCCGCGACCAGGTCGGCTTGCCGATTGTCACTGAGTGTCTGTCGCAGGACGATGTCGCCATCGTCTCCGAGCACGCCGACATCATCCAGATCGGCGCCCGCAATATGCAGAACTTCGCCATGCTCGAAAAAGTCGGCAAACAACCCCGGCCGGTCCTGCTCAAACGCGGCATGATGTCCACCGTCGAGGAACTCCTCATGTCCGCCGAGTATATCCTCGCCAACGGCAACTACAATGTCATTCTCTGCGAACGCGGCATCCGGACTTTCGACACCATGACCCGGAATACGTCCGATATCGCCGCCGTGCCGCTTCTCAAGTCGCTCACTCATCTGCCGGTGATTGTCGATCCCTCTCACGCGACCGGGGACCGCAAGCTGGTGCCCCCGCTTTCTTTGGCCGCGATTGCGGCGGGCGCCGACGGCCTGATCGTGGAAATCCATCCCACGCCCGATACCGCCATGTGCGACGGCCACCAGTCGCTCAACCTGCCACAATTTTCTGCGCTGATGGATCAGGTCCGGGCCATCGCCCAGGTCGTCGGGAAAACACTATGACACAGGTATCCAGACTCAGCATCGGCATCCTCGGCCTGGGGCAGATCGGCGGATCCATCGCAACCCGGTTGAGTACAAATCCGGAACACCCCACCATAATCGGTTATGATCTGGTGCCTGACCTATGCGCTTCGGCACTGCAAAATCGCATCGTGACAAGAATTGCCGCGTCGGAAACCGAACTGGTGGCGGCAAGTGATGTCGTCATCATCGCCCTGCCCATCGGGGAGATCATCAATTTTCTCAAGAAGCGACAGCATGAACTGTCCGGCAAAGTCGCGGTGATGGACACCGGCTCGGTTAAGACCGCCGTGATAAAAGCGGCCGATGAACTCCGGCTGGTCAACTTTGTCGGCGGTCATCCGATGGCTGGCACCGAACGACACGGCGCGGCCTCCTGGAACCCCCGACTCTTTGAAGCGGCAAACTTCTTTCTGAGCTCCAGTCATCGAACCAGCGCCGGCGCTCTGGACACCGCGCAGGAAGTCGTTCGACTGCTGGGCGCAACGCCGATCCACATAGACCCCGACCGGCATGATCGCCTCCTCGCGCTCACCAGCAATCTCGCCCACGTAATCGCTTATGCCATGACATCGACGTGTCGCGATTGCCCTGACGGTATTATCGTCAAATCGCTGTTCCGGTCACCCAGCTTCCTTGGCGCCACTCGAGTGGCCGATTCCGATCCGGAGATGGTCTTCCACATGCTCTGGCACAACCGTACCCACCTGTCACCTGCCCTGGCCGCGCTTCTCCGACAATTGCTTTCCGTACAGAAAGCCATTGACGGCAACGACTCGGCCGCATTGAGAAAGTTCCTGAACAATACGTGAGCAAATAATGGCCCATGACCGAGGAGAATGTTGACTGTGCCAATCATGTACACCAACGGCCGATACCACGACGCCCGCCAGAACAATGCCTCCACCCGAATGCAGGCCTTCAACTACGGCACCGCCGCGTTTGAAGGAATGAAGGCCTGCTATGACAAGAGAGCGCGGCGCTGGTTGTTGTTCCGCCCCGACCAGCACTACGCCCGGTTGAAACGTAGTGCCGCCGCCATTGGCATCGATTTCACCGAAACCTATGACCGCTTCGTAGCCGTCATCACCGCCCTGATCAGAAGAAACGATATTCGCACCGACATCTATATTCGTCCGTTGGTGTACCGCGATGAAAAGGGGGTCGGACTCGCGCGACCATCAGGATATGGACTTTCCGTGTTCATTCAATCGATGCCCGCCACTCCCCCTCAGACGTATCGTTGTTGCATCGTTCCTCAACGCCGCCCTGTTGACGGATCCGGGTCGATCAAACTCGCCGGTAATTACATACTGTCTTTCCTTGCCCACCGCGCCGCCGTCGAAAGGGGATTCGATATCGCCATCCTGCGCTCCACCTCCGGCTATATTTCCGAAGCAAGCGTGATGAATCTTTTCTTTGTGAGCGACGGCAAGCTGTTCACGCCGTCTCTCGCCTGCGGCCCGCTCGACGGTATTACCCGCCGAACTATCATTGAGCTGGCTCGGCATGAACTTGGAATTACCGTAACCGAAGGAAAATACCGCGCCGCCCGCCTGTTGTCTGCC
>JACRAV010000013.1 GCA_016213305.1 Candidatus Zixiibacteriota bacterium
AATTACTATCAGAGCAACGGGAAATTGGAATTGTTCTATGCGTCCAACAAGGACAACATATACCAGTTCCGAGCGGGGTACTACGCCGGGTTGAGGGTGGTCGACGACTATGCGAAAAGCCGGGGTCTAACGGTCAGAGATCTGCTGGGGTTGCCGCGTGACAGAATCGAGAGAGATATCTTACAGTTCCTTATGTAATAGCTCGATCGTCTGCCCGATCCGGAAAGGGGAAGACGAGGGTGTCTGGCCGCCCCCGCACGTACCACATGACCATTATTGGTAAGTCAGGCCGAGCTTGTCGAGGCCTATTCCTGTCGGCGGGTCACCCCACGGAAAGATCAACGAAGAGACGAGTATGCCTGCCGCCCACGATAAATGCGACCACATGCGTGATGGCCGGCGTGGCATGTTTTCGGTGAGCGAATACCGGTCTCGCGGAAAAGAACGTGTGGTGGCCACTTCTGGCCGCCGCCGTATCCTCGGAGCGAGTACTACGGCTGTTCTGCCGTCAGAATTATAGCGGTTGCCCAATCGTTCGCTTTGGGTGATCCAGTCGGACCAGTTCCAAGTACGAATAGCTTTGTCCCGTCGGCGGTCGCGAAGACAAACTTCCCTGTCAGTGAGAGCAGTTGACCGTCATTGCCCCCCGCCGCCACAAATTTGGGCAAGCTTATTCTGCCCCTGTAAGAAAAGAAGTCATCTTCGTAGGAAAACAGACAAGTTGGAAGTGGTTCCCACCATGATCCCTGGTTTGCCAACAGGTATACTCGGCCGGCGGCGGCCGAATGTTCTGCCCAGGTTATGTATGAAATCCCGGCAAATGCTCCGGAGTAGATAATGTCCCGTGAGGGATCGGGCGACGACGTGAAGATATTTCCACTACGGGCAAATAGGCGTTCGCCATTCTCCGAAATCCACAGATCGCCGTTGAATGCGTAATCACCGTGATAGCGCGAGTCGTACATGTAGATCAGGGTGTCGGTGCGGATGTCGTATTTTTCGAAATCACTTGGAGACAGACCGTTGTTCGCGCCGTAAATGTAATCGTCGGAGGGATGCAAACGTCCAACCGTCCCCGCGTAGATTGAGAAGCCGCGGTGTGGAAGGACCAGTCCGTTCGATAATTGCGTACAATAGATGCTTGACCATTGATCGCGCCGGGGAAATGTGTAGGCCCACCCATTCTGTGGCAAAATGATGTCTATGGCATCGCAAGGGACCGACCAGGTGTACTCAACGACCATCGTGGTCAGGTTGACAACCGACATCAGCGCATTGTGGCCGACAACCGCCAGTGTGCCGTCAACTCTGACCGCAACACAGTTTGGAGTGAGTGAAAGACCCGCCGATTTTATGGTCTTCGATTGTGGGTCGATGACATGTAGTTGCGGCGGAAGGTCCGAAACCGCCACGATCATACCGGTGGCTCTACAGAATTCGGCGTCCTTCAGCTGAATTGCGAGCGGCCATAATTCCGAGCGGTAGTTGAACAGGCGGACCGGAATCTGAATCGCGCCGGACGTGCCGCCGGCCACACCAATACTCCCAAGTATTGCTACCGTATCCGAGGGCGCAGATTCACGATCGACCTTGAGAATGATGGAAGCCGATTCTCCCCGGTTCAACGCTCCCTGTGCTGGCGAGCACGATAAGAATGGTGTGCTTGGTGACAATTGGAATGTGGCGGAGATATTGCCCGAGTTCCTCAGACTCCAGATCAGGCTGTCGCGAAGGAAACCAAGTGACATTGCGGAGTCCGAGGGAACGAGTATTGCCGCCGGCAGCACACGCATGCTTACCGAGACTCGCTCGTTTCCCGTGTCTGCATTTGAGTGTACTGTGAGGGCAGTGGTCGTCATGCCGGAGTCCTTATCATGTCGCCTGACCGCAATGTTAATAAGACTACTATCTCCCGGGTCGAGGTATCCACCCTGCACATTGACCGCCAGACACCATGAAGAGTCGCTCGAAATGGTCCAGGCAAGCCGGCCGTTGCCGACACTCTTGACGACCAACGTGCGTAGCGTGTCATGGTCGCCGAAATCGAGCATCGCAGAGGATAGGTGAACTCTTGGATGCAGTGAAACCTGGAACCCCACCCCGGCTCGGACGGCTCCACCCGTTGAGATAATCTCGATGGCCCCTTTGTGAGTTCCGACGGGAAGGCCG
Organism: Candidatus Zixiibacteriota bacterium; assembly: GCA_016213305.1. GTDB lineage: Bacteria > Zixibacteria > MSB-5A5 > GN15 > FEB-12 > JACRAV01. Next base: position 2,170 of record JACRAV010000013.1, read on the forward strand.
GTGCTATCGGCGGTCACGAGAATCCGGTCTATCCTGGCCGTGGCAACACCGCTCGACGGCGAGACCGAGGCCCAAGCCGGCTTGGACGTCAATTGCCAGGTGATGGTTCCTGGAGCGTCGGCTGATATGAAGAGTGAGTCCACGCTATGTCTATCGTTGAGCCACAACGAATCAGGGGATATGGCGAGCTTTGGCGGGATCGTCATTTGGGTTATGTGATCGGTTTCATGACAGCTGATCCCGAGTACCGCAGCGACTATCAGGATTGTGGCACCCCGCAACACCGAGTTCGGAAGCAACCCGCGTCTCATAACCGCTCCTTTCCCGACCGCTTCAGTTCTTTTCCGACAAGATTCAGTGAATTCCGCATCAAAAGATATACCGGCCGATCCCTGTTGGTCAATATAGTATAACGGGCGCGGCTCGTGGTACAGCCCCCCTTGTGATTTTTTTCTCAAAAACGGTTGACTTTATAAGACAATTCTTCTAACATTTTCGCTGATGTATAAATTCGTCGTTTGTAGATTGAATTGGTTTACTTTAGCGTATGTTTGAGACCTTCATCCCCATCCTCATGCTCGTCCTCGTGGCGGCCGCTATTGCGGTCCTGCTTTCGGGGCTTTCCATCCTGATCGGGCGGCGGACCCGGCTCGGCAAGAAACTTCAGGCCTACGAGTGCGGGGTGGACCCGGTCGGCGGGACCCATGACCCGGTTCCGGTCAAGTTCTACATGATCGCTATCTCATTCGTACTCTTCGACATAGAGCTAATCTTCCTCCTCCCGTGGGCAGTCGTCGCCCGCGATCTGGGGATGTATGGATTTTGGATCATGTTGGTCTTTGTTGGCGTTATATTGATTGGATACATTTACGAACTCTCGCGAGGAGCTTTGAAGTGGGATTAGAAGAGAGCATTCCTGATTCAATCATATTGACGACGCTGGACAAGATGGTCAACTGGTCGCGGAAGCGGTCGATGTGGCCGTTCGGATTCGGGCTGGCCTGTTGCGCCATTGAGATGATTTCGACGTTCGCGCCCCAGTACGACCTGGCCCGGCTGGGGATGGAAGTGATGCGCCCCTCGCCGAGGCAGGCGGACCTGATGATCGTGGCCGGGCGGGTGTCGATGAAGATGGCGCCGGTGGTGCGGACCCTGTACGACCAGATGCCCAACCCGAAATGGGTGATCGCGATGGGGGCCTGTGCTTCGTGCGGCGGGGTATTCAACAACTACGCTATTCTGCAGGGGGTCGATCGGATTATCCCGGTGGATATGTATGTCCCCGGATGCCCCCCGCGACCGGAGCAGTTGATCGAGGGGATCATGAAGTTGCACGAAAAGGTGATGAAGGAATCGCTTAAGGACAAACACCCGTCGTGGGGTACCAAAATCGCCTGAGACAGGGGATCAAGAGCGACGGATTGGCAAACCTGATCTGACGCTTGTGAAAAACGGAACAAATGGCGCGATGAAAGAGCGAATCAGAGAGTTTCTGGCGGCGAAGTTTTCCGAGGCGATTCTGCGCGAGGATGATTTCCGTAGCCAGCAGTCGTTCTATATCAAGCCCGGCTATCTCATGCCGATCTGCGAAGCGCTGACCGATGCCCCCGATCTCGATATCAAGTACCTCGCAGATATTACCTGTGTGGACTGGCTGGGTCATCCGGTGGCGGATACCGAGGGGCGGTTTGAAGTTGTCTATAACTTGTATTCGCTGACCACGCATTATCGATTTTTTCTCAAAGCCATGTTGGGCGGAGAGAAGCCGGAGATCGCCAGTTTGACACCCCTCTGGAACGGCGCAAACTGGATGGAACGCGAAGTGTTCGACCTGTTCGGGATCACCTTTGTCGGCCATCCCGATCTGACCAAAATTCTCACGCCGGACGATCTGGAGGGGCACCCGCTCCGCAAGGATTTCTCGCTGACGTATGAAGTGCCGGTCTTTACCTGGAACAAGGACCTTCCCCCCGAGGTGATCAAGTAATGGCCGAAAGCAAGACCCTGAACATCAACATGGGGCCGCAACACCCGTCAACGCACGGGGTCCTGCGGGTCGAACTTGAGGTGGACGGCGAGACGATTGTCCGGGCGAAACCGATTATCGGGTATCTCCATACCGGTATCGAAAAGACGATGGAATCCAAGCTGTACTACAAGGCCCTGCCGTGCACCGACCGGATGGATTACCTGGCGCCGATGTCGAACAATCTTGGGTACTGTCTGGCGGTGGAGAAACTGCTCGATATCGACGTCCCGGAGAAAGTGAAGTATGCGCGGGTCTGCCTGGCAGAACTGACCCGGATCGGCTCGCACCTTGTCTGGCTGGGGACGCATGCGCTCGATCTGGGGGCGATGTCGATGCTGTTGTACGCGTTTCGCGAGCGGGAACTGATTATCGATATCTACGAGGCGTGCGGCGGTCAGCGGATGATGACCTCCTATATCCGAATCGGCGGGCTGGCACACGACCTGCCGCCCGATTTCAACGCCCGTGTGCAGAAAGTGTTGAAGGTCATTCCGCAAAGATTGCAGGAATACGAAACCCTGCTGACCCGCAACCAGATCTTTATCAATCGGACCAAGGGAGTGGCGGTGATTTCGGCCGAGGATGCGATCAACTGGTCGCTGTCCGGCCCGATGTTGCGCGGAAGCGGCGTCAAGCACGACCTTCGCAAAGCCAACCCATATTCGGGCTACGAGAAGTTTGATTTCGATATTGCCTTCGGGACCAACGGCGACGCCTACGACCGGTACCTTCTGCGCCTTGAGGAAATCAGGCAGTCGCTACGTATCATCAAACAGTCGCTCGACGGGATGCCGTCGGGACCGTACCGGGCGCATGTCCCGGGCGTGGTGCTTCCGCCTAAGGAAGACGTGCTTCACAAGATGGAATCGATGATTTTCCATTTCAAACTGGTGACCGAGGGATTCAAGGCGCCGGTCGGGTCGGTCTATCAGGCGATTGAGTCCCCCAAAGGTGAGATTGGCTTTTACATCACCGGCGACGGCACGCCGATTCCGCGCCGGGTGCGGGTGCGACCACCGTCGTTCATCAATCTGGCCTGCCTTCCCGCGCTGTGCGAGGGGCGGTTGTTGTCCGATGTCGTCTGTTCGATCGGATCCATTGATATTGTGCTGGGAGAGGTTGACCGATGATCCTGACCGCCGAATCGATCAAGCAGATCAAAGAAAGCGCGGCGCGCTATCCGCACCGGAAGTCGGCCATCCTGCCGGCGATTACGATAGCGTATCGTCAGGTCGGGCATCTCAACGATGACATCTATCGCGAGATTTCGAAAATCATCAATATCCCCCAGAGCGAGATCGCCGAGGCGGCGACGTTCTATACCCTGTTTCCGAAACAGCCGGTGGGGAAATATTTGATCCAGGTCTGCCACAACATTTCGTGTGCGCTCATGGGGGCCGACAGCTTGGTGGAGTACCTGGAACACAAGCTGGCGATCAAAAAGGGCGAGACGACCAAGGACAATCTGTTCACCCTGATATCGGTCGAGTGCCTGGGGTCGTGCGCCACCGCGCCGATGATGCAGATCAATCAGGATTTTCACGAGAACCTCACGCCGGCGAAAGTTGACAAGATTCTGGCGGACTTGAAGGCGAAGGGCTGATGTTTTACTCACCGGTGATCACCAACGCATCCGAGGCGGCGAAGTCCGACAAACTGCATCTGTTCCGGTATGTCGAAGACCCGGACCAGGTGAAAGTGGCGACGTACGAACAGCACGGCGGATATAAAGCGTGGCGCAAGGCGCTGACCGGCATGTCGCCGGAACAGGTGGCGGAGACGGTGAAGAACGCCGGGTTGCGCGGGCGCGGCGGCGCCGGATTTCCGACCGGCCTCAAATGGGGATTTGTCCCGAAGAATTCGCCAAAGCCGCGGTATCTCGTCTGCAACGCCGACGAATCGGAACCGGGGACTTGCAAGGACCGGGTGCTGATGGAGCGCGATCCGCATGCCGTGATCGAGGGGATGGCGATTGCCGCCTATGCGATTGGCTGTCATGTCATGTTTATCTATATCCGGGGCGAGTTCAATCACAGCATCGACCGGATGGAAGCGGCCATGCGCGAGGCGTACGCGGCCGGACATCTGGGAAAGAATCTGTACGGCACGGGGTATGATCTGGAGATGATCGTGCACACCGGCGGGGGAGCGTATATCTGCGGCGAAGAAACCGCCCTGCTTAATTCACTGGAAGGGGAGCGGGGGATGTCGCGGATGCGGCCGCCGTTTCCGGCGATCGAGGGGTTGTACGCCTGCCCGACGATTGTCAACAATGTCGAGACGCTGGCCACCGTGCCGCATATCATCAATCACGGCGCGGAGTGGTATCGCAAGCTGGGGACCGAGAAGTCGGCCGGGACCAAGATTTTCAGTCTGAGCGGACATGTGAAACGCCCCGGCAACTACGAAGTCGAGCTTGGTTTCAATCTGAAGAAATTCATCTATGATCCGGCGTTCGGCAACGGAATAATTGGCGACAAAAAGCTCAAGGGAGTCATTCCCGGCGGGGCATCGACGCCGTTTCTGACGCCCGATATGATCGATGTCGGTCTGGATTACGAATCGCTGACGGTCAAGGGATCGATGCTCGGCTCCGGCGCGGTGATCGTCTTCCACGAGCAGACCTGTATTGTCTGGGTGCTTCTCAAATTGATTCACTTTTTCCATCATGAATCGTGCGGCAAGTGCACCCCCTGCCGCGAGGGAACCGCCTGGCTGGAGCAGATTATTCACCGGATCGAGGCCGGGGAAGGGCATCCGGGGGATATCGAGGCGATGGACGAGGTCTGTTCCAACATTCTCGGACGGACGATTTGTCCGCTCGGCGACGCGGCGGTGATGCCGATTCAGTCGGCGATCCGGCTGTACCGCGACGAGTGGCAGTATCATATCGACAACCACCGGTGCCTGGTAGACACCCGGTTTGAATTCAAGTAGGAGCAAGGTTGGCTGATTCGACGAAAATAGAGACCCCGGCGCGCACGGTCGAAACGGTGACGTTCACGATCAATGGCCGCACCGCCACGGTCGCCAAAGGAACGACCGTTCTGCAGGCGGCGCACGGCCTGGGAATCACCATCCCGTCGTTTTGCTGGCATCCGAAGCTCAAACCGGTCGGCGCCTGCCGGATGTGTTATGTCGAGATCGAAAAGATGCCCAAGCTCCAGGTGTCGTGCGCGACCGAAGTCACCAACGGTATGGTGGTATTCACCGAATCGGACAAGGTCAAGCAGGGACGCCGGGCTATTATCGAGTTCACTTTGCTCAATCACCCGCTCGACTGCCCCACCTGCGACAAGGGGGGAGAGTGCGACCTTCAAAATCTGACCTTCGCCCACGGATACGACGACAGCCGGTTTGCGTTCCAGAAACTGCGCAAGATCGAAGCGGGGGTTCCGAGCACGTTCGACGATATCAAGATTGGGCCGGAGATTGTGCTCAACCGCAACCGGTGTATTCTGTGTTACAAGTGTGTCCGGGCGAATAAAGAAGCATTCGGCGAATATGATCTCGGGGCTTTCGAGCGCGGCAATCATACCGAAATCAATGCCGCGCCCGGTCAGCAGGTGGACAATCCGTTTTCGGGAAATCTGGTGGAAATCTGCCCGGTCGGGGCGCTGACCAATACCGACTGGCGGTACAAGATCCGCGTCTGGCTGACCGACCAGAAAGCGTCGATCTGTCCCTTTACAAGTTCCGGCACGAACATCCAGTTCTATGTGGAACGGCACAAAAATCGGATATTCCGCACCACGGGTCGGCGCAACGACGCCATCGATGACGGCTGGTTGTCGGATGTCACCCGCTACGGCTACCAGATTATTCAGTCGCCGGACCGTCTGAAAACACCTCTGATCAAGAAAAACGGCAAGCAGGTTCCGGCGACATGGGATGAGGCGCTCGCCGTGGCCGCCGCCCGGCTCACCGAAATCCGCGACAAGAAGGGGTGTGTCTGCGTGGGCGGGCTGGCGTCGCCGTCGCTCGACAACGCCTCCCTTTATACTTTCAACAAGTTCATGCGCGTGGCGATGGAATCGAACAACGTCGATTACCGGACCGAATACCGCCGGCTTCCGTCGTCGCTTGATAATCCCTACGATATCGCCGCCTCCCAGGCGTTCACGATTGCGGACATCGATGAGTCCGATGTGATTGTGGTGATCGGCTCCGACCTCGTCCGCGAGCATCCCAACGAGTATCTCCGGGTGCGCAAGGCAGAGCAGTTCAATCGTTCAAAGGTGTTTCTGTTGAATCCGCTTTCGACCAAGCCATCGGACGTGGCGGCTCTCGAATTGGTGCACAAGCCGGGCGCGGAAGAGATTGCCATATCGGCCATCTGCCTCGCGGCGATGGAATCGGGATGGGCGAGCGGCGTGAACGCTGATGATCTGAAGAGCAAGACCGGATTCAAGAAGGCGGCCGACGCGGCCGGCGCGTGCGGCCTTGATCTCATCGAAATACAGGCGGTGGCAAGAGCGATAGCCGAAGGGAAGAAGATCACGATTATCGCCGGCGAACTGGTGACCCGGTCGCGCGAGCGGGAGGCGATCGGCGCCGCGCTCTGCAATCTCAACCGGGTCTTCGGAGTTGACGGCAAAGGTCAGATGGCGATTCTGGCCCGGCATGCGAATTCAGTCGGCGCGGCTCGTCTGGGACTAACGCCTGATCTGGGCGCCGGGTTTGCCGGGGCACTGAAATCGATCTGGGGACAATATCCAGAAACGCCGCCTCAGAACACCGACGCCATGCTGGCCGCCGCGCGCAAAGAAGAACTCGACGCCATGATTCTGGTCGGCGTGAATCCGGTGATGATCTACCCCGATCGGGAATTCGCCCGGGAAGCGCTGGATAAACTTGATTTTCTGATCGCCTGCGATCTATTCGAGACCGAGACGACGCAATTGGCTGATGTGGTCCTGCCTCTGGCGGGATGGGCGGAGTATCGCGGCGAGTATTTCAATCTGGAAGGACGTCTGCAATCCGCCGAGCCGGGGATTGCACCTTTGAACGAGGCCCGCCCGGCGCATCAGATTCTGGAATCGCTGGCCGAACAGTGCGGAAGTCCGCTGTTTGCGGGAATGGACCAGCGCAATGCGGAAATGGAGAAGATACTCAAAGTTGATATCCGTCGACCCTGGCCCACCGGCCTGATTGAAGTCAAGCCCCAGCCGCAAGAAACCGCCCCGGAGCGAACTGTCGCCCTAATAATGGGTGATGACCCGCACCACAGCGGGTATCTCACCGAGAAAGCGCCGTCGCTGGTCGGATTCTGCGGCGAAGCGTATGCCGAGCTGTCACCCGAACTGGCCGCGAAGCTGAAAGTCGGCGCCGGCGATTCGGTCCGGCTGGAAGCGGCGACCGGGAAAATCATTGTGCCGGTCAGAGTGTCGGAGCATATTGACAACGATGTCGTCTTTGTGCCGCGTAATTTCATGGCCGCGCCGGTCAACTCGCTCGTCTCGCGCAAGCAGAGAGTGGACTGGGTGAAAATTTCAAAGGTGAGCGACTGATCATGCTCGAAATGATTATCATAGCGGCAATCAAAGTGGTGGTGGTGATCGTTGCCGTTTTGACCGGGTGTGCCTATTCCACCCTGCTCGAACGCCGCGTGGTGGCCTTCATGCAGAATCGGGTCGGTCCGAACACCGCCGGTCCATGGGGCCTGCTCACTCCGCTTGCCGACGGGCTTAAGCTCATTTTCAAGGAAGACATTGTCCCCGCCGGAGTGGAGCGGATGACCTACGCGCTTGCCCCCGTCATTGCCTTCATTCCGTCGATGCTGGCCTTCGCGGTGGTGCCCTTCACCAGCGATTTCTCCCTGTTCGGCCGCGAAATATCGGGCACGCTTTCGGATCTGAATATCGGCGTGATTTACATTTTCGCGGTGACCTCGCTGGCCGTTTATGGTATCTGTCTCGCGGGGTGGTCTTCGGGATCGAAATATTCGCTCCTGGGCGGTATCAGATCGTCGGCCCAAATGATTTCGTACGAATTGAGTTACGGGCTGACCATTGTCGGAGTCATTCTGATCGCCAACACGCTGTCGATGCGCGAACTGGTGGCCCAGCAGGATACGGTCACCCACTGGTTCATCTGGCGTCAGCCGCTCGGATTTCTTTTGTATCTCACCTGCGCCATTGCGGAAACCAACCGGGCGCCGTTTGATCTTCCCGAAGCCGAGTCGGAGCTGGTCGGCGGGTATCACACCGAGTATTCCTCGATGCGCTTTTCGATGTTTTTCATCGGCGAATACGCCGCCATGCTGGCGGTGTCGTGCGTTGGGACGACGATATTTCTGGGTGGCTGGCAGGGGCCATTCCTGCCGCCAATCGTCTGGTTTGTGCTCAAAGTGTTCGGATGCATGTTCTTTTATATCTGGCTCCGGGCGACATTCCCCCGTTTCCGCTATGACCAGCTGATGAATTTCGGATGGAAATTCCTGTTTCCGCTGGCCTTGCTGAACACGATGGTCACCGCGTTCTTTGTATTGTGGAAGGGATAAGCAGGCAGTGGTATGACTGAAATATTGAAAGCGTTCGTCAACGTCATCATCAAGATGCCCCAGGGGTTCGGGGTGACGCTCAAATATCTTTTCCGCAAGCCGGTGACGGTCCAGTATCCGAAACAGAAGATTCCGATGACCCCCCGCTACCGCGGCCGGCATTATCTGGAGCGGTATGATGACGGTACCGAGCGGTGTGTCTGCTGTGGTCTTTGCGCCGCCGCCTGTCCCGCCGACGCCATTTACATGGAGCCGGAAGAAACGGCCAACGGCGAGCGGAAGGCGAAAGTTTATGAGATCAATCTTCTGCGGTGTATTTTCTGCGGCTTCTGCGAGGAGGCCTGTCCGGAGGAAGCGGTCTTCCTTGGCCAGGACTATGAGTTCTCCGCCGACAACCGCAACTCGTTCATCTGGACCAAGGACCAGATGCTGGTAAAACATCCGCGCAAGGAGAACCCGCTAAAACGGATAATCCGTCGCGTGCGGCGAGTCTATGGAGTCCCGACGGCGAAATAAACTATGACCGGCGATATGATCATATTTGCGGTATCTGCGGTGGTCGCGGTTTTCGGCGCGGTCATGATGATCGCTCAGAAGAACCCGGTGGCATCCGTCATGTTCCTGATTCTTTCCCTGCTGGCGCAGGCGGTCTGCTATGTGCAACTGGGCGCGCTCTTTCTCGGCGCGGTGCTGGTGGTGGTCTATGCCGGCGCCATCATGGTGCTGTTTCTGTTTGTCATCATGCTGTTGAACCTGCGCGGGCGGGAAGACCTCGGTTTATCGTCCCATCCCATGAATACGATCACCAAGTTTCTTTTGGTGGTTCTGCTGGGAGTTGAACTGGTTCTGATCGTCAAGAGCGTGTTCATGTCCGGCGCGGTGGGGGGGATGATGGCGAAACCGACGGACGATTTCGGAAGTGTGGCGCAGGTCGCCAAACTTCTGTTCACCAAATACATGTACCCCTTTCAGCTGACCGGCGTGCTTCTGCTGGTGGCGCTGGTGGGAGCGGTGGTGATGGCGCGCAAGGATCGATCCGAGATCGCCCACGGCGCGCCGTCCGAAGAGGCCGTGAACGAGCCGACCGCCGGAAAGGTGGGGCGCTGATTATGGTCCCGGTGACCGCATACCTGATTTTAGCCGCCGTGCTGTTCGGTGTCGGAGCGCTGGGGGTGCTGATATCCCGCAATCTGATCATTCTCTTCATGTCGGTGGAACTGATGCTCAATGCCGCCAATCTGGCCCTGATCGCCTTCGCAAGGGCGGTGAATGTGGTGGATGGCCAGGTTGTGGTATTCCTCGTGTTGACGGTGGCCGCCGCCGAGGCCGCGGTCGGGCTGTCGATGATTGTGACGATCGTCCGCAACCGTGAAACGATCAATGTCGATCGGCTGAACCTGTTGAAGTGGTAGTGACGCTCTTATGTCCGGTTACCTGTTCTTGATTCCCGTTCTGCCGCTGATCGGTTTTCTCATCAACGGCCTGTTTATCGGCCGGATTCCGAAGACCCTCATTTCAATCGTGGGGTGTCTGTCGGTCGGTCTGTCGTTTGTCCTGTCGCTTGTATTGTTCTTTGAGTTGAAATGCATGCCCGTTTCCTCACGGGTGATCCAGCAGGTCCTGTTCACCAGGATTCCGTCGGGGAATTTAAAATTCGATATAGCC
>JACRAV010000103.1 GCA_016213305.1 Candidatus Zixiibacteriota bacterium
CCGGGGGCCAAAATACCGGGGGCTACTGACAGCAGGGGCCTGTCAGAGAAGGGGACGGCGGGACCTACGGGAACCGCTGGATCACAGGGAGCAACTCCGCACCAACATGCGGAGTTGCTCCTTTTGTTTTGGCCGTCTGTCTCTGGCGAACCAACTCCCCGCCACACGTGTATAATACTATGAGTCACCAACTTGAGTGGCCGGAAGTGAAAATTGTACATGAACAACCCCCTTACCGGACATACTGCCGCCACGTTGACTGCCGCTCTGCCGTCCAATGCGGCCGCGGTCGATGCTTCAAGGCGTCTGACACTAATGGATGCCCGCTCAAACAGCGATGTGCCCGATCTGACAGCCGAGTGCCTCTCAAGACACGCTCAGTCGGATGCTGGTCGTAAATCGCTCGAGGTTGTCTTCACCGGGCGGTTTTCGATATCTTCGCTATTTGGATTCTTCGGGGCCATCAGGCGAAGCGACACGGCGGTCATCTTCCTGTCGAATCTGATTTCCGCTCTGGTCATACTGTTCCCAGCCCTGGTTTTCGGGCGGTTCTATCACAAAAGGATTATTGCCCATGTCGGCGGTCAATGCCTGATGCAGTCCACTTCGTGGCACCGGCGGCTCCTGAAACCTCTGCTGGCACGAGTTGATCACCTGGCCACTTCGACCGATCGCTCTGCGATGGCTCTTGCCCGACTCGGCCTCAAAGCCACCGTCGTTGGGCCGGTTCTCCCGGAAGTCGCCGCGCGGTCGATTCAAGCTGTTCAACCCCATCTGATCCTCACGGTCCGGGACTACAACGAAGTCGAAATGGCGCAGGTGATCGGCGCACACGCGTTGGTGAAACAGAAATACCCCCGCGCGATTCTCAGCATCGTCGCGCCGAAGAAGTTCCACCGGCGAATCCGCACTCTGGCTCAGAGTGAGCGACATTCGGCCGCCCATGCTGTCGCCCTTGTGCCGGAAGACCGGCAAAGCGAACTTCTTGAACAGGGCGACGTTTGCATCTGCTCCCATAGCGATTCCGGCGCACCGGTCGATTTGCTCCTTTGCTGGCGCTACGGCTTGCCGGCGATCGCCTCCGATTTCAGCGCCGCCGCCGAACTGATCCGCGACCATGAAAACGGTCTGGTATTCACCGCGCTCCATCCCTCCTCACTGGCCGACCGGATTATTGAACTGATTGAGGACCCGCGCCTTGCCGCCCGCCTCTCCGCCAACGGCATTGCCGAGGCCAAACGCTACTCCTGGACCGCCGTTGAGCCGCACTGGCGGCGCTTGCTCGCTCTGCCCGACGCCGGCTGAATATCCCACGAAGTGATTGCCTGCGCCCGTTCAACGGGTATATATTTCGAGCATGCTCTCATCATACAGCCACTCATCGCTGGGCATGTTCGAGGACTGCCCCCGCAAATTCAAATTCAAATACCTCGAAAAGGCAGAAGCCCCGGAGCGGACCTCGGCCGAAATCTACCTCGGTTCGGCGGTTCACCTTCAACTGGCGCGCTTGTATCAGCTGGCCGCCGACGGTGTCCTCTGGCCCAAAGAAGACCTCTTCAAATCCTTCCGGGCCGAGTGGGACAAACCCGAGCGCAAAGCCATCGTCATCTCCGGAGATTACCTGACCATCGACGACTACATCGAAACCGGCCGCAAGATGCTGGATTTGTACTACGACAAGTACCAGCCGTTCAATCAGGGAATCCTGCTTGGCGCCGAGATGAATATCCGCTTTCAACCGCCGGGCACTCCCTTTTCCTTTGTCGCCAAAATCGACCGCCTGTGGAAACGCCCCGACGGAGTTATCGAAATCTGTGACTACAAAACCGGGCGCACGCTCCCGCAGGGCGGGGAAGACCTTCGCTTCAAACTCCAGATGGGATTGTACGAGCTGGCGGTCCGGGCCAAATTCCCGCAGTTCGAGCAGATCGAGCTCGCGCAGTATTTTCTCAAACAGGACGAGGTGATTCGCCACCAGCTCACCCCGGATCAGCTCGATGAACTGGCCGAACAGTTTCGTATGCAAGTCATGGCGATGCTACACGCCGAAAAAACCGATAACTTCCCCACCAGAGAAGAAAGCCACTGTCTCTGGTGCGAATATGTTGCGCTCTGTCCCGCCAAGCGTCACCGCCGCGTCCTTGACGGCGAAGAAACCGATGTTGGATCGGAACAAATTCCGCCTATGGAGCTGGCCGCCGACCTGGCCGACCGGTTTCTGAAAGTGCACGCCGAATCGAAAGCGCTGGAAACGCAACTTGCCGAGCTTAAGGCCGAAGTTATCGCCGCCGCTAAGGAACTATCGCTGAATAAACTGAGTGGAAATCTGGGCGACATCTCCGTCAGAATCACCACCGACGAAGAGTTCATCACTAAAACCGGCAATCCAAAACAGTTCGCCGAACTGGTGGCGTCGGCCCGGTCGATGCATCTCGACGACGTCATGACCCTCGACGCCCGCGCGCTCAAGAAACTGTACGACGCCGGACGGCTCAACGACGAACAGTCCAGGCGACTGGCCCCTTTTCTGGTGCGCAAGGAGCGGGCGACCGTACGGGCGCTGACTGCCCCGTCAGATGAAGATTGACAATCTTCTCGCGATTCCATATCCTGCCGCGGTCCCGCCGGTGAATGCGGGTGTTCTCGACCATAATGTACAATGTCATGGCGTGTATCCGGTCGGAGAAGAGTACGCTCAGACCGCCCGGAGCGGGCCGACGCATACAGGAGCGCGAGTGAAATCGACTTTTCATATTGACACCTCGAAGAATATGGCCGTTGTCCATATGGTCGGACGGATCACCGTGGCCGACGAGATCGCCTTTGTCGATACCGTGGTGACCGACCCCAAATTCAAAATTGGCATGCACACCATCGCCGACCTGACCGAAGCCGAGTATGACTGGAGCATGCAGGATATCGACCAGTTCCGCACCTGGGTCAGAGCCAATGAAAAGCGGCTCGGCCCGTGCAAATGGGCGATCCTCTCCGACGGCGGCGTGACGCTGTCGAACGCCAAGCTGTTCGTCGTTCTCCACGAAATTCATCCCACGATTGTCAAAGTCAAGCTGTTCACCAACCGATTCGACGCCGTCAAATGGCTCAATGCTCCGGACTGACCTGCGTTTCCGATATCCTCTGAAAATAAAAACGCCCGGCGCTAACCGGGCGTTTCTTTATGTCTACTTAAGATAGCGTCAGCGCTTGGCTTGCCGAACGACAAAAGCGGGCAGAATCGCTCGCTTGTTAAAATCAACTTTCACGGTATCGGGCGCGGTTCCGATTACTGCGTCGGTCATGACCAGCAGGGAATTGTTGGGATGGGTGGTGGTGGTGTCAACCGTCAACTTGGCGATCGGTTTGTCGTCCACTGACGACACATATACGGTCACCAGCCGTCCCGTTCCCGGAGCGAGCCGGTTGTGGGTCGGGCCAAGATTGGCGATCATGCCGAGTGTCAGGCACTGAATGGCCGTGTCCACGCGAAAGCCACGATACACGAACTGCTCCACCCGCCCGCCGGCGTAGATGGCCGAGTCGGCGATCAATCGATTGGACCCGGCGTTGTACTTCAGGGGGACCGAAAGCCCCACCACCGGCTGATCGTTGGTGTAAGCAATGGTAATAGTCCACAAACTGGAATCCACTTTGGCCAGCTCGGCGTAGATCGTGTCCACTTTACCGAACGGGTCGGTCTGCGACCACGCCGCGGTCGGCAGAATCGCCAGAGCGGCAAGTGACAGAAATCGAATTAACAGGCGGTTCATCTTTCCTCCAGATATCGTCAAGTTATCTCTACTGATCATTGTACATTCCACCAGGGTTAAAGATCCGACCGGGATGCGCTGTCGGTCTGGGCATTCAGGAGCGTCTGCTGATAGACCACGCCGAGCGAGTCGGCGGTCCGATTGTTATTGAGTTGTTTGCGATAGACATCGATTGCCATCAGGCCCGCTCTTTGTCCCGGTTCGGTGTTCGGGAAGCGTTCAAACACTTTCTGCAGGGTTTCCGCGGCCAGGGGCCACTGCTCCCGCTGGCGATACAGATCGGCCTTGTAATACAGCGCCATCGCTTCAGCCCCGGTCCCGGCTCCGCGCACCGCCAGATCATCGAATGCCTTTTCCGCCCGCTCATACCATTGCTTCGATTCGGTGGCCCGTCCCATTTCGCCGATCTTCTGCGCCAGATACAGATACGCCGAGAGCGCGTCGGCTGATCCCGGGTAGTTGTCGATCAAAAACCGGTATTCGGATTCGGCTCGCTCCCAGTTGTTTTCCATCTCAAAGCACTTGGCCTTGTTGTATTGGGCCGACGGCGTCTGGCTGTAGAAACCCCGCCACCGGGTGCTGATCTGCGTCAACAGTTCACGCGCCTTCGCCCAGTCTTTTTTCGAAATGTACGCCAGACTCTTCTTCATCACGAGCATCGGTCGTCCGGCGGTATCCGCCCCCTGCAACTGGCCGTACAATTCGTCATAGATGGCCAGCGCCTCCTCGGGACGGTTCAATTGCTCGACGTATAAGTCGGCCAGATGCCTATTTGGCTCCGGCGCGGTTTTGCCGTCCGGACCTTTCATGGCGACAAGCATCTGGGCCGATCGCTCCCACATGCCGGCATCTTCGTATAGTCGCGCCAGATTCCCGGTTGACATCATTGAAAGTGCGTTCGGTTTTCCGTTCGCTTGACTCCATTTCTGGTAATACTCTTGAGCGAAGTCGAACCAGAATTTGGCCCCCTTGGCGTCTCCGGCCTCGGCCAGCGCGCGATGTATGCGAAGCGGCAGGTTCAAAAGAACCAGCTGGACTTGCCCCCGGTCGTCAACCGGCGGCGCGAACTTCGCCAGCGCATTGATGAAAATGGTCTGCGCCGAGTCCCAGTGTCCCGAGAGCTGAATCACTCGACCATAGTTGTACCAGGTGACTTCCTGCTCGCCCTTGCCGATATCCGGCAGGGCAAGGATGCGCTCGAGAAGCGTGGCGCAGGTGTCAAATCGACGGCTGTCAAGAAACATTCCCACCAGACGGCTGGAGCTGGCGAAGGCGATGATACTCAACTGGCGGTGCTCCTTCGTGCCGGAAGGGACAGAGTCGAGAGCCGTGAAGCAGAATTCGGCCACTTTACCGAATTGGTCGCGCACCGTTCGCGAGACGGCCGGGTCCTGGCTCCCACCTATGGACGTGGCGGCTGAGGCCGCTTTGTCCGCCTCATAGTACAACTTTTCGGCTTCATACCGCAGACGAACGTCTGGGTTGCCGCACGAAGTCAGAATCCCTGAGGCCAGACATATGAGCAGAGTAGCACGCGTCTTCATCAATATCTATTATCGGCCATAAGTCGTTATGAACTAATAGGCAAGTATAAGGAAGTCCCCTTCGGCGACACAAGCGATTTGTCCCTGCGTCGGTACCCGCAATCGCCCCACAAAAAAAGCCGCCCACACTGGGCGGCTTGGTAATCCTCGATTCGAGCCAATGCCGGTTATTTACGGCGACGAATGACTCCGGCTCCCATAAGCCCCATCCCCAGAAGGAAAAGGGAGGCCGGCTCCGGTACCGCCTCGGCCGTGTAGCGGGTGTTCATCCAGTCGTTGCCGCAACCGAGACTGACATGAAAGTCCAGCGTCCGAAAACTTCCCAAAAGCGAGCGATCAATCTTGAATTCCCACACCCAGGTATCGCCGTTACCCGGTCCGGAAAACCCGCTCTCGCGGAAAGAATTATCGTATGTCTTGGCGAACTCAATGCTCCCCGCTTGGCTGGCGCCGGAGCCGATTTCATGCGCCCCGGCCGCATTGCGGATGGTCGTGTTCTTGTAATAGGAGCCGTACACGTTTTGAATATAGTTCCAACTGCCGTTCGTACGGTAGAAACTGGTATTCCCCTGCTCGTTGCTCTTCTGGCTGGAATAGCTCGAAATCGATGACCGGACGTCGATGGCAAACTGATATGGATTCCCGCCATCCTTGCCTATGAAAATGTCGCCCAGCCGATAGTTCTGATTAAAAGATGTCGAGTGAGCCAGGTACCCGAATGAATTCGCCATCGCCAGATACACATAGGTTCCCGACTCACGCACCTTGAACCCCTCAAGATCAAACTTCTCGCCCCCCTCGGCGTAGTTGCCGGGTGACGGAAGGTGCCCGATGCTGTTCGGATAGCTGTACGGCGCCCAATTGTTGTTGTAGTCGAACGGGCTTTCACTATTGCGAAAGACCGTGTTGTACCGGTATCCATAGGCCATGGCGCTGGTCGCCACCAAAGACACCATCACAAACGGCAGCACTATCTTTTTTACCACCGATGACCTCGCGTCACAACGGGTTGCGTACACTTTACCGAGATTAGTGCAAGCAAGATCGTTGCCACGTATGATCAATAACTGAACAGGGCTGTATCCTATTGTATCGCAATTGATTACGACTGCAAAAATGTCGGGTGTGCGGCGGCTGGCGGGGAAACATGACCTTGACCAGTACACTTTTGGTGCAAGGGCTTGCAATCTCCTGTGTACTTGATTGCTAGTCATCGGGTTTGGCCGACCCGGCTGGTCGTCCGCATTTTCACTATCAAATCGGGGTCATTTACCGGGTGGACACCAATGGAAAAAAGGAAAGTCCTGCCATGAAGAACGAATCTCCCGCTATTCACAGCCCCGCCTCCCTCAGATCCAACCTTCGGCTCAAACTCCCCCTGGGGATGGCCACTCGTCGATCTAGCGGGATGACATGGTCAACCCGCGATCTGGTATCAGGCGGGTTTAAGACCGGACTCTACCGCTTCCTTGCCGAGAATATCCCTGCGATTCACTCCTGTATCTGGACCTGGGCACATCTGGCCTCGGCCCCCGGCCGATTCAAAGTGCTTGCCGCGAACCCGTCAGCCGAGGACCGCGCCAACGATCGGCTCAAGTCGCTTGGCGATACGATCATGGCCTCCCCCGGCGGGCGCCGAATCGGCCTGGCCGGGATGATCCCCGAACTGTTCACGGTGCTTTTCAGAGACGGGATGTACGGCGGCTTTGTCGTCTTGTCTCCCGACGGCTCACGGGTGGATCAGTTCCTGCCGGTCGATCCGGCCGACATCCGCTTGGAATCATCCTCCGGTCAACCCGGCCTGTTTCTTGAGACCGCAGGTTCCGAGATCAATCTCCAGCGCCCCGAGTTTTTCCATCTGGCGTACAACGCCGATGTTGATCGCCCCTTCGGACGCTCGATTCTGCAGGCGGTGCCGTTTGTCGCCTATATCGAACAGCAATTGATCGACGACATGCGGCGCTCCAGCCACAACTCCGGATTCCATCGCCTGCATGTCAAAATCACCCCGCCGGAGCGGATGTCCGGCGAATCCGACACCGCCTACACCGGTCGGGCCAACAGCTACTTCGACGCCACCGTCGATATGATCAAATCGTGCGAGATCGACGACAACCCCGTCACCTGGGACAATGTGGCGATCGAATATATCGGGCCGGACAAGTCGCGCGATGTCACCAACAGCTGGTTCATGTCGCACCGGGCGATGATCGAGGAAATCTGCGCCGCCACCAACCTCGCCCCCTACCTTCTGGGGTATTCGTACGGCGCCACCACCACCTGGTCGGGATTTAAATTCGATGTCGTCATGCGCCAGGTTCGCTCGGTGCAGGCACAGGCGGCGCAACTTCTGGAATGGCTGGGAAATCTCGATCTGGCGCTGGCCGAAATCGACGCCCGGTGCGAGTTCCACTTCGACAACACCTTCGCCTATCAGGTGAAAGATGATGTCGCGATCCAGTCCAGCCGGATCGACAACATCCTCAAGTTGTTCCAGGCCGGATTGATCGATGAAACCGCCGCCCGACAAAAAGCGTGGGAAATCCTTTAATCACCCTCGTCTCCGAGGATGACTGGCGGCGCGGACTGGTCGATCCCGCTTTCTTTTCGCGCCGCATCCTCGGCGTCGAGCTACACGAAGGTCAGGAAGCGTGGCTGAATCGTTCCTGGATGCC
>JACRAV010000009.1 GCA_016213305.1 Candidatus Zixiibacteriota bacterium
TCATTCCATCGTCGCGTCGATCGTAGTTCTTGTAGGGCGGAACCGCTTCTGGTTCCGCCGTCTTCCGCATCTTCTGTCTGCTACAAACACCCCGCCGTCGGGGTGAAGTTGATAAACAGATTGTCGATCAGGGCGGACAAATCGGAGATATCGGTGCCTCCCGAACCGTCGGTGTTGGCCTCGTTGGGACAACAGAGCGGTGTAAAGTTGATAAACAAGTTGTCGATCAGGGCGCTTAAGTCGGAGATATCCACATTGTCGCCCGGATCGCAGTCGACATTGCCGGTCTTGCCAGTGCAACATTGTTGCTTTGACCACATGGCAAGATAGGCGGCGATCTTGCCGCCAGCCTGGGTAAAGTACCCTCCAGTTATCAGATTGCTGTCTAGTACCATGAGTGCGCTTACAGAACCATTTAGGCCACTGCCGAGCGCCGACCAAGAAGTGCCATTCCATGAAGCGATACGGTTGGCAGGAATCCCTCCTGCGCTCGTAAAACTCCCTCCGACCATAAGCTTGTTGTTGAACACGGTAAGTGCATGTACGCCATCATTTGTTCCACTGCCAAGAGCCGACCAAGAGGTACCATCCCATGAGGCAATATTATTCGCTGTGACGCCTCCTGCGCTCGAAAAGCTGCCGCCAGCTATCAACTTGTTATCGAAGACAGTGAGAGCGTACACATAGCTATTCATCCCGGCGCCAAGGGCCGACCATGATGCGCCATCCCACGAGGCGACGTTTTTGGCGGAAGCTCCTCCCGCACTCGTAAACCACCCGCCCGCGATCAGCTTGTTATCGAAGACAGTGAGAGCCCACACCTCCCCGTTCACGCCCGATCCAAGTGGCGACCAGGATGTGGCATCCCATGAGGCAATATTATTCGCTGGGACGCCTCCTGCGCTCGAAAAACTGCCGCCAGCTATCAACTTGCTATTGAAAACAATGAGTGCGCGTACAGTGCCGCCATAAATTCCGACGGTCCCCGCGCCGAGGGCCGACCAGGAGGTACCATCCCAGGCGGCTATATTATTGGCAGGAACGCCTCCAGCACTCGTAAAGGTCCCGCCGACTATCAACTTGTTGTCATAGACGGCAAGCGCATACACATTGCTACCATAACTATCGATACCGGTGCCAAGTGGAGACCAAGAGGTACCGTCCCATGATGCAATGTTATTGGCAACAAACCCCCCAGCAATCGAAAAACTCCCGCCGGCTATCAGTTTGCCGTCGTACACGCCGATTGTATTTACCCAGGCAAACTGACTACCAATTCCATAATTCAAGCCTACCCAATAAGAGGCGCCATCCCACGATGCTGTTCCGAAGGTACCACCAGCTATCAGCTTGCCACTGAAGACGGCGAGCGAATGCACTCGATATCCCTCACACCACCACCCGACCCCGAGCGAGTCCCAAGATACACCGTCCCACGAGGCAACATCACCTGCGGCTACCCCTCCCGCGCTCGTAAATCCCCCACCCACTATGAGCTTGTTGTCGAAGACAGTGAGCGCACTTACGTCCCCACCCGTACAACCATCTGCCCCGCTTCCAAGGGCCGACCAAGAAGTACCGTTCCATGAGGCAATATTTTTCGCCGGGACTCCACCTGCGCTGGAAAAGCGGCCGCCGACTATCAACTTGCTGTCGAAAACAGTCAAAGCAAAGACATACCAGTCAATCCCGGTTCCGAGCGCAGACCAAGATGTGCCATTCCATGAGGCGATTCCGTTGGCAGAAACCCCTCCCGCAGTCGTGAAACCACCGCCCGCGATCAGATTGCTGTTGAAGACTGTGAGTGCGTAAACTACATCATTCATCCCGGCTCCGAGCGCAGACCACGAAGCACCATTCCATGAGGCGATATAGCCGGAGCTCCAGAAATCTCCGCCGGCAATGAGCTTGCTATTAAAAACGGTGAGTGCACGTACGACACCATTTGTCCCACTGCCAAGAGCCGACCACGAGGTACCATCCCAGGCGGCTATATTATTGGCTGGAACCCCACCGGCATGCGTGAAATTCCCCGCCGCAATCAGTTTTCCGTCATACACCGTACATGCGTACACAGTCCCCGCAATACCCGTTCCCAGGGGTGAGCAACTGGTTCCGTTCCATAATGCGATACCGTTGGCTGCAGCACCGCTCAGGGTGTCGAAATCTCCCGCCGCAACCAGCTGTCCGCCATACACCGCAAGCGCGCGCACAGGCCCGTCTGCACCCGTCCCCAAGGGCGCCCAGTCGAACCCGTCCCATTGCGCCAAATTTCTTGCCGAATATGTTTTACCCCACTCGGTCTCAAAGGAGTTGAAGTTCCCCCCCGCAATCAGCTTTCCGTCATATTCACCCAGTGTATAGTAGTTCGTCGTGTAGGAATTCGTCCAACCCAGACTTGACCAATTACCTCCATCCCACGACTTTATTACATTCCCCCCCGCCGCGACTAGACTTCTTCTGTTGTATCGGCCCATGGCGTATCTGCCAATCCCTCCCCCTGCACCCAGTGACCTCCAGCTACTTCCATTCCAAGCTGCCACATTAGCCGGTATGCCGCCGGCGCGTTGAAACGTCCCCCCCCGCGATTAACTCCCCGTTGTACACTTCCAACTTGGTCACAGCGCCATCGAAATCGAACGGCGGACCCATTCGCGACCAGGCGATCCCGTCCCACGCCGCAATATTATGTACATCCAATTCACCGGCTCGATCAAAGTTTCCCACTGCAATCAACTTACCGTCATACACGGCCAGATTGTATATTTCTGGGCTATACCTACCCAACCCGGTCGCTATTGGCGACCAAGCGCTCCCATCCCAAGACGCCGGGCCCCATGTATAGTAGTTGTCCACGCTCATGGCAAAACTCCCGACGATTAACTTTCCGTCGAATACGACAAGATCCCATATTGTGCAGTACCATCTCCGCTCACCTAATCGCGACCAGCTACTCCCGTCCCACGACTCGATAATAGTCTCGCCGTTCCAGACGTAGGTCCCCGCCACAACCAGTTTCCCGTCGTACACAGTCATCTCACGGACAGCCGTCGTGTCTATTCTCCCCATGCCAAATGACGACCATGAGACACCATCCCAGGCGGCCATACCGCGTGCCACCTCGTAACCGGCGTTATTGAACGATCCCCCCACGATCAGTTTATCGCCGTACACAGCCAGAGCCCCAACATACGAGGGGCCTATCAATCCCCACCCTAATGCCGACCATTCGATCCCGTCCCAGGATGCTATGCAATTAGCGGACACACTGCCGGCTCTCGAAAACCCCCCCGCGACGATCAGTTTCCCTCCATATACTGTCATGAGACCCACGCCGCCCGTGTCCAGCCCCAGTCCCAGCGGAGACCAACTGCTTCCGTCCCAGGCGGCTATGCGCTTTGCCGCCACGCCGCCGATCGTGATGAAGTCGCCTCCTGCAATCAGTTTTCCATTGTATTCGGTCATAGCATACACACCGCCATCGACTCCAGAGCCCAGCGGCGACCAACTGCTGCCGTCCCAAGAGGCGATGTTGTTGACTGCGACGTCACCCGCACGCGTAAACCAACCTGCCACAATGAGTGTTCCATTGTACGTAGCCATCGCATTAACCTGGCCGTCGATTCCCGGAATCGACCAGGTCGGCGAAATGCTGTTGTCCCAGTAAATGTCATCCGGGTCGCTGGCCGACGACTGCGCGGGTGCCGTTGACACGATCGGCGCGCCGCCCCGGGGATCGACGCGCATATTAACCCCATGCAGATCGAGCGGCCCCTGATAGCCGCTTCGGCGAACAGCGTCAATGTCTATCCGCCCATCGGACGTCATGAACTGGCGAACACTCGGCCCTTTGTCGGTCGGCACAGTTGGTGTTTGCTCAGCCGATACCTTCGCGATCAGACCGAGTGTGATTACAAAAAGTGAAATAGCAAAACGGTACATGAGATCCTCCCGGATAACTGAAGTTGAGCGTCGACAGCTTTTCACAAGCACCCCGCCGTCGGCGTGAAGCTGATAAACAGAAAATCGATCAGAGCCGACAGATCAGATATGTCCGCATTTCCATCCAGCGAACCGTCCGTATTCGCCTCCTTCGGGCAACCAATCGGCGTGAATGAGATGAACAAATAGTCGATCAAAGCTGAGAGATCGGAGATGTCTGTGCCGTCGCCCGGGTCGCAGTCGACGTTGCCGGTCATGGCAACGCAATCATCACAAGCGTCGCCGATTCCATCCAGGTCCTTGTCTGTCTGATTCGGGTTCGCCGTCGAAGGACAGTTGTCACAGACGTCACCTATTCCATCGTGGTCAGCATCTTCCTGTCCGGGATTTCCCCTCCAAGTACAGTTGTCAACTTGACAGTTGTTGGCCGGGTAATCCGGATCACCGAAACCGTCGTTGTCGCTGTCGGTGCAGTTATCACAGGCATCACCACTACCATCCTGATCAGCATCCGCCTGATTCGGATTCGCCATCGCAACGCAATTGTCACATGTATTGGATACTCCGTCGTTGTCGTCATCAAAACCTAAGCCGTCCGTACACCCCTTCGTCCACTGAGCCACAAACCGGGATACCTTGTTACCGGCCATTGTGAAATTGCCCCCGACGGTCAGTTTCCCGCCGTATACGGTCAGGACCTCGACTGGCGGTCTAAAAGGCAACGGGCCTGATACTCCCGACCCAAGTCGCGACCAACTGCTCCCATCCCAAGACGCAATGTTATTCGCGGCAACAGTGCCAATAGAGTCAAAATCGCCCCCCGCGATCAGGTTGCCACCGTACACCGTCACGGACCGCACAGAGGGACCGTAATATCCTCCTGTTGCTATCCCTGACCCCAGCGGCAACCAGGTAGAACCGTTCCAGGAAGCGATGCGATTCGCGCTCGTCCCACCAGCCGTCGTGAAAAAGCCCCCCGCGATCAAGTTGCCATCGTGCACCGTCAAGGCAAAGACACCGGAGTTCGTCCCCGATCCCAACGGCGACCAGGTAGAACCGTCCCATGATACAATGTTGGCGGCCGGAACACTACCAACGGCATTGAACTCTCCCCCCACGATCAATTTCCCGTCGTAAACAGTAAGGGCACGAACCCTGGGGTCGGGGTATTTCCACGTCTCCCCTACCAGCGCTGACAGTGACTTCCAACTGGTTCCATTCCAAGAAGATATAGATAGATCGCCGTAACACTTCACGGGCCAACCGTAACACCACGCCAGACGCCCCCCCGCGATCAGTTCTCCGTCATATACCGTCAGGTGGATGCCAGGCCCCAATGGCGTCCAATCGTTCCCGTCCCAGGACGAAACGTGAGTCCACCCTGCCATTAAGTGTCCCCTGTATACGGTCAGAGAGCTGATGATTTGGCAATATGTATCAAGGGGTTCCAACGGTGACCACTGGCTTCCATCCCAGGACGCTAATCTATTGCTGGTTAATTCGCACCATTCCCCACCTACGATGAGTTTCCCGTTATAGTTGGTCATGGCATTTACTGGTCCGTTCAATCTCGAGATGGTATCAAGCGAAATTTTCGTGTCCCAGTAGATATCATCCGGGTCGCTGGCCGACGACTGCGCGGGTGCCGTTGACACGATCGGCGCGCCGCCCCGGGGATCGACACGCATATCGACCCCCTTCAGATCGAGCGGCCCCTGATACCCGCTTCGGCGAACAGCGTCAATATCTATCCGCCCATCGGACGTCATGAACTGGCGAACACTCGGACCTTTGTCGGTCGGCGCACTAGCAGTCTGCTCAGCCGATACATTCGCGATCAGCGCAAGCGTGACTATGAAAAGTGAAATAGCAAAACGATACATGAAATCCTCCCCGGATAACTGTGATCCAGTCACTCTTATATCTATAGTATCAATGTACGGTGCGTCACACAGAGAGCCGTGTCGGACTGTCTCTCTGATCTGATTCTCCGGATGTCAAATCACAGGGGGTAGGTCATGGAGAACCTATAGTGGAATAAAAGGGGAAATTGTCGTTTTTGCAAACAAATTCTAAGACCGCACCTGAAAAGGAGTTATCACACAAAAAAGACAAGATTCGTATTGTTACCTGTCTAGCGGCCTGTCAGTTCCTCTCCATCCTGTCCCGACTCGGACCAGGCCGGCCACGCCCGCCCTCTACAAAGTCCCCACCAACTCCCCACTGATTCCGACTCCGCCGCCATCTATAGACGACTGTCCCCGAACCAGAGATGATGGCCATGAAACTGAGGAAACTAATGTCACGAGCAATTCGAACCCAACCGACGTGTGACCTGCCGGTCAAAGATGTTGGCGGACAGGAACGTCCGCCAACCACAAGGAAGTCGTTGCAATTCGAACCCAATTAAGGCGGAACCTGAGGACGGACTTCACACCACCCGTCACGCCACCGATTCACCGGCGGCGCTTTGTCCCCGGTGCATATCCTGAAGGCATTGCACCCCGGGTTTCCCCTCGCGGAGGGAACGGATGGCGTTGGCGGCGGCCGATGCGCCAGAAAGAGTGGTGATACACGGAACTTGATGCTGTACCGCGGCGGTGCGGATCGCCCAGCCATCCTTGTGCGACATCTCCCCCAGCGGCGTGTTGATCACCATGGCGATCTGGCCGGAACGGATGGCATCGACGCAATTCGGGCGTCCCTCGCTCACTTTGGGAATCTCGCGGACCCGCACGCCGCACGCGCTCAACACGGTGGCCGTGCCGCGTGTCGCCACGATTTCGAAGCCCAGCTTCTCAAACTTGCGGGCGATGGTGACGACATTCCCCTTGTCGCGGTGATTGACGCTGATAAACACGCTTCCGGATTCGGGCAAACGAAGCCCCGCCGCCAGCTGGGCCTTGTAAAAGGCGACGCCGAAATCGTCGGCGATTCCCATCACCTCGCCGGTCGACTTCATCTCCGGCGAGAGTTTGGGATCGACACCGGGAAATTTGACAAACGGAAAGACCGGCGCCTTGACACAATACTGGGTTACGGTAAGATCGCTGGTGAATCCAAGCTCCCTGAGTGTGCGGCCGAGCATCAGACGGGTGGCGACTTTGGCAATCGGCACCCCGGTCGCCTTGGCGACATACGGCACAGTGCGCGAGGCGCGCGGGTTGACTTCAAGCACCCACACCCGATCATCGGCAATGGCATACTGCACATTCATCAGCCCGACCACTTTCAGTTCGCGGGCCAAAAGACGGGTGATTTCGCGAATTTCGGCCAGATGTTTCTCGCCGATCATGAAGGTCGGGATGACCGAACAGGAATCGCCGCTGTGCACGCCGGCTTCCTCGATATGTTGCATGATGCCGGCGATAATGCAGTCGGTCCGGTCGGAAAGGGCATCGACATCGATTTCAAACGCGTCCTCAAGAAACTTGTCGATCAACACCGGCTGGCCGGGAGCGGCGTCGAATGCCGACGCCATGTAGGCATGAAGATTGTCCTGCGTATAGACGATCGCCATCCCGCGTCCGCCCAGCACATACGATGGGCGCACCAACAGCGGAAATCCGATTCTGCGGGCGGCTTCGTCGGCCTCCGGAATCGAACGGGCGATAGCTGCCGACGGATGCGCGATTCCGAACCGATCCAGAAACTGGGCGAACTGCTCGCGGTCCTCGGCCAGATCAATCGACTCCGGCGGCGTGCCGAGAATCTGCACCCCCGCTTCGGCCAGCGGCTTGGTGAGCTTGAGCGGGGTCTGCCCGCCGAATTGGACGATGACCCCTTCGGGACGCTCGCGATCGTATATCTCAAGAACATCTTCGAGCGTGAGCGGCTCGAAGTAGAGACGGTCGCTGATGTCGTAGTCGGTCGAGACGGTCTCCGGGTTGCAATTCACCATAATGCTCTGGACGTTATCTTCTCTCAGCGACAGCGACGCATGGCAACAGCAGTAATCGAATTCGATTCCCTGCCCGATCCGGTTGGGGCCGCTCCCCAGAATCATCACCTTGCGCCCGGCCTTCGGATCGGCCTCGTCTTCTTCTTCGTACGTGGAATACAAGTACGGGGTGTACGATTCAAATTCACCGGCGCAGGTATCGACCCGTTTGAACACCGGGCGAATGGCCGAGACCAACCGCCGTTCGCGCACTTCGAGATCGGTGGTGTTGGTCAGGTAAGCGATGCGGCGATCCGAGAAGCCGTACTCTTTGGCGGTGCGAAGCGTGTCGTCATCGATTTTGTACAATGCCCGGCCGCGAATATCCCGCTGGAGTTCGGCAAACTGGAGAATGTGATCGAGAAACCAGGGGTCGATTTGTGTCAGGCGATTGATTTCATCAACCGTCCAGCCAAGATCGAGCGCGTGAACAATGAAATGCAGGCGATTCTCGTTCGGTCTTGCCAGAAACTTGGTCATCGCATCGCGGGACATCGGCCCCGGCCGGAACGGCTTGACCGCTTCGAGCGAGCGGAGCGCCTTGAAAAGCGATTCCTTGAAGGTCCGCCCGATCGCCATCACCTCGCCGACCGATTTCATCTGGATACCCAGCGTGGCGTCGGCGCCGGGAAACTTTTCGAAGGCAAACTTGGGAATCTTGGTGACGACATAGTCAAGCGTCGGTTCGAAGGCGGCGGGAGTCTTGCGTGTGATATCGTTCGGGATTTCGTCGAGCGTGTAGCCGACAGCCAGTTTGGCGGCGATTTTCGCGATCGGAAATCCGGTCGCCTTGGAGGCCAGCGCCGACGAGCGGGATACACGTGGATTCATCTCGATGATCACCATCCGACCGTTGGCCGGATTGACCGCAAACTGGACGTTGGAGCCGCCGGTATCGACACTGACCCGCCGCATGATAGCCGCCGCCGCGTCGCGCATCCGCTGGTACTCTTTATCGGTCAAGGTCTGCGCGGGCGCAACCGTCAGCGAATCGCCGGTGTGAACCCCCATCGAATCGAAATTCTCTATAGAGCAGATCACGACCACGTTATCCTTGAGATCGCGCATGACCTCAAGCTCGTATTCCTTCCAGCCGATCAGCGATTCCTCCACCAGCACCTGATGCACCGGCGAAAGACCCAGTCCCCGGCGGACAATCTGATCAAGCTCGTCGCGATTGTACGCAATGCCTCCACCGCTTCCGCCCAGCGTGAACGACGGCCGGACGACGATCGGAAAATTGTATTCGTCGGCGAACGCGAACGCTTCATCAAGGGTGGCGACCAGCACACTCCGGGGAACATCAAGGCCGATTTCGGTCATAGCCCGCTTAAATTGCTCGCGGTCCTCGGCGATGGCGATGGCCTCTTCGCGCGCGCCGATCAATTCGACTTTGTACTTTTCCAGAACCCCCGCCTTGGACAGGGCGAGAGCAAGGTTGAGCGCGGTCTGGCCGCCGACCGTCGGCAACAGCGCCTGCGGACGTTCGGCTTCAATGATCGCGGTCAAGAACTCAACGGTCAGGGGTTCGATGTAGGTCCGGTCGGCCAGATCGGGATCGGTCATGATCGTGGCCGGATTGGAATTGACCAGCACAATCTCGTACCCCTCCCCCTTGAGCGCCTTGGTCGCCTGCGTGCCCGAATAGTCGAATTCGCACGCCTGACCGATCACAATCGGCCCGGAACCGATGATCATGATGCGCTGGATATCGGTGCGGCGCGGCATCGGCTACTTCTGTTCCTTCCATTGCCGCATGTCGCCCACAAACCGCTCGAACATATAGAGCGCGTCGTGCGGGCCGGGCGCCGCCTCGGGGTGATACTGGACACTGAACGCCGGGGCGTCTTTCAGCCGCAGACCTTCGCAGGTCTGGTGGTTCAGATTGATATGGGTCACCTCGACGCGCGAATCCGGAAGCGAATCCGGATCGACCGCAAAACCGTGGTTGTGCGACGTGATCTCCACCCGCCGGGTGGACAGATCGATCACCGGGTGATTCCCACCGCGATGGCCGAACTTCAGCTTATAGGTCTTGCCACCCGCCGCGATGCCGAGCAACTGGTGACCGAGACAGATGCCGAATATCGGGACTCGCCCGATGAGTTTTCGGATATTTTCGACCGCATACTGCACCGGGTCGGGGTCGCCGGGGCCGTTGGAGAGTACGACACCATCAATGTTCATCGCCAGAAGGTCGCCTGCCGACATCGAGGCGGGGATAACGGTCACATCACACCCGACCTCGACCAGACACCGGAGGATATTCCACTTTGCGCCATAATCATACACCGCGACTTTAAGACGATTTTCAAACGGATTGGGCGGCTGGATTCTCGTGGGGGTGGACGGCAGTATGACGGACGCTTCGGCCCAGGCGTACTGCTCATTGCGGGTGACTCCGCTGGCCAGATCGCAACCGGCCATGGACGGGTGACGTTTGACCTGAGACAGCAATTGATCCGGCGGTATGGCGCCCGATGCCATGATCCCGCGCATTGCACCGTGAGTGCGGATATGCCGGACCAGAGCGCGGGTGTCGAATCCTTCCAACCCCGGTACGTTGTTCGCCCGAAGGTATTCGGTCAAGCTCTGCTTGCCGCGCCAGTTGGAAACGATCCGACTGGCTTCGCGGACAATCAACCCCGAGAGAAAGAGCTTTCGCGATTCGGTATCTTCGACATTGACCCCATAATTACCGATTAGCGGATAGGTCATGACGACGATCTGGCCGGCGTAGGATGGATCGGTGAGGATTTCCTGATACCCGGTCATGGAGGTGTTGAACACCACCTCGCCCATAGCGTCGGTGATCGCCCCGAACCGGCGTCCGCGGAACACACGGCCATCTTCGAGAACAAGTATCCCGTCGTTTCTGGCGCGCGGGTTCTTGAACTCGTGTGTCATCGTTTCTTGGTCTATGGGGTCCTGACTTTGGCCGCGTTCGCGGGGCCAGTCGGAAGTCGGGGGGAAAAGTATGGGGAGGCAGAGAAAATGTCAAGCCACGAATGCCGCCTCCGCGGCGCTTGTTCTTACCCCGGTTTTTGGGTATCTATGCCCAGCCAAAGCATGAAAACAGGTGTTCGGCAGAGGCCGGTAGATGTGGTATGAAGCCCCGTCCGGATGTTTCCTGATGAACTGAAAAGAGATAGAAAGAAAGGAAAAAGATGAACAGAATAGTGAAGGCGCTGGTCGCCGTGCTGGTTGGTATCGCGGCGGTTTCGTCATTTGCCGCAGAAACGTCGATAAAGGGCACGGTTTACGCGAACTGGATGCTGAACAAAACCACCGGTGCCAACAACTACAATGCGTTCACCATCGATCGCGCCTATTTCGGCGCCGAGTCGAAACTGTCGGACTACACCAGTATGCGGATCACCTTCGATATCCGCCCGGAAAAGTTCTCGAGTTCAGCAACGACGGTGGTCGATAACGCGGGAGACACGGTGAAGATTCCGGCCATGACCGCCTACAGCGGATACCCGATCATTCTCAAGTATGCCTATGCCGACTGGAAGATCAAACCGGTTGCCCAGTATCTGAAAGTACGATTGGGGCTTCAACCTACGTTGTACGCCAACTACACTGAAGGAACCTGGGGGCGCCGGTACATAGAAAAGATGATTAATGACCAGCAGGGGTGGCTGTCAACCTCCGATCTGGGTATCTCGGCCATCGCCACGCTCGGACCGCAGGGGAATCTGGGAGAAATTGGACTTTCGTTGCTCAATGGCACCAAATACAGCGATTTCACCGATAAGAACAATCAAAAAGACATCAATCTCGCGGGTAAAGTGACGCCATTTTACAACAGCGGTGATTTCAATCAGCTCACCTTGTTCGGCCAGTTCTATTCCGGCACACAGAACCGTACAATCGGCCTCACAGAAAGCGCGTCCGATTGGAGCAGACAGATTCTTTCGATCGGCGGCAAGCTGGCATATCAGAAGAGCATCGACGTCTGTTTCGACTTGAATTTTCAAACACTGGGACAGGGTACGGGGAATGCCGATCTGAAGCAGTCAGGGATGTCATTCTGGTGGAATTTCTATCTCGGCGAAATTGCCCCCTCGGCCAAGGCGCTAAAGACCCTCGTTCCTTTCGCCCGGATAGATATCGCCGATCCGAACACCAGACTGGCCAGCGACGGCAATACGCTGGTGATTGCTGGAATCGAATGCGCGCCGACCAAAGGCGTGAGGGCCTCGCTCGATTTTCGGAGCAAATCCTATCAGGCGGCAAGCTCAACTGATGAGAAGTACTTCTATCTCAACACCGAGTTCAAGTTCTGATGACCGACGGAAGCAAGAGATGGTCACCCGTGAACGATACTTATAATCCATCGGATGCCATGAAGTTGACGTAATCGCTCACCGCTTGTTCTATTGGCGTGAATGCGTCCCGGTACCCCATGCCTCGAAGGGTGGTTAAATCGGCCTGGGTCCAGTATTGATACTGTTTCCTCAGATGTTCGGGCATCGGGAAATACTCGATAGCCGGGGGGCGTTTCAGCGCGGCAAAGAGCGCGTGTCCCAGGTCATTGAATGACCGCGCCGCTCCGGCGCCGACATTGGCGATGCCACTAACTCCGTGATGATTCATCATGAACATCAGGACATTGACCACATCGTGAACCGACACGAAATCGCGTTTCTGTTCGCCGTGCGCGATACCGGGGCGATGCGACTCGAACAGCCTCAGTCGGCCGTCGCGCAGAATCTGATTGTACCCGTGATACACAACTGAGGCCATCGGACCTTTGTGGTCCTCGCCGGGTCCGAAAACATTGAAGAACTTCAAGCCAACCCACTGAGGCGGCCGGGTCACGCTGTTACGCACCCATTGATCAAATAGATGCTTGGAGTAGCCGTAGCAGTTGATCGGATGCAGGTTTTCTTCCTGGTCGTTGTACCCCTGCGAGCCGTCGCCGTAGGTCGCCGCCGACGAGGCATAGATAAAGCGGCTCGACTGTTGCGCGGCATAGTCGAATAGCACCTTGCTGTAGTTTGAGTTGTAGTGCAGGAGGGCCGCCTCATCGGTCTCGGTGGTGCGGGTGATCGCTCCCAGATGAAAGAATATGTCGATCGGCGAGCAGGCGTTCTGCCGGATTTGCGTGAGGAAGTCGTCGCGATCGACATACTGCTGAAAACGCAGGCCGCGAAGACGCTTCCACTTGCCGGTGTTGGACAGATGATCGACGATGGTAATGCGGTTATAGCCGGCCTTATTGAGCGCCCGGACGAGGTTGGAGCCGATAAAACCGGCTCCGCCGGTGACAACGATGTGTGAGGTGTGCATTCTCAGGGCTTTGGCAAAAATACGCAGGTTGCCATCCATCGTGTAGTCGGCGCTGAATCAAGTGTCTTCATGCGGAATTTCCTATCCGGCGACGGGTTATGGCGGAGGAGGTAGGATTCGAACCCACGGTACCCATAGGGTACAACGGTTTTCAAGACCGCCGCTTTCGACCGCTCAGCCACTCCTCCGTCGATATCAAACCACGGTCAATCGCAAAGGTAACGGATTTCATCGGGCCGCGTCAAGTCGCCAGTCCATCGGGAATCGGTTGGTGATCCGATGCCCATCTACTTCGGCCGTCGCGCCTGCGGGCCGCCCCACAGTCCAACATGAGATACACTGCCGTCGATATTGAATATAGTCGAATCGCCGGCGTGAAGACCGGGGGAGTCGGATGACAATTTGAACGATCCGTCCGACGTAAACTTCGGGTCAACATTCTGATTTCCATTCATGCCGGTCTGGTCCCAGATATCCTGATACTCGCCCGACTTGTTGCGCCAGACGATATTGTTGTTAAACCGCCATTTGGCCCAGTCGCCGTAGTTCCAGACACCGACACACGGACAGACCCATTGATCGCGCCAGCCGTTCTCGGCGATGATATTGTTGATGAATCGCCCGCGCGCCTCGGTTGACCAGGGGGCGATCCCGCAGTTGCCGTTGTGATACACCACATTGTTCGAAGCCTCCATCGTCGAGGCGCCGGTGGCAATAATCCCCCACCCCAGATTGTCATGAACCAGATTGTTGCGCGCAATGACCGTCGAGGTGCCGAACGACCCGATCCCTTTCCAGAACCCGGTCACCTCGTTGCGATACGCCACACAGGTGCCGTCCCAGGTCACCCCGATCCCGGCGCCGCGGCCATCCTTGATGACACAGTCGGTGACCGTCACAATCGCCCCGCGATACAGCGCGACTCCGTCCCAGGTGTTATTGATGATATTGCAGTCGGAGATCGTCACCTCGGCCCCTTCGCGGCTGTGCACGCCGCCAATACCGACCACCACCGAATCGATCCGGTTGGTGTTGTCGCGGATATCGACCGACTCGATTCTCAGCTTCGAGTTGCGGACCACCACTCCCGCGTCGGTGGCGTTGCCGTCGGCATCCCGCTTCCCGCCGGTGATGGTCAGATTCTTAAGGAGCGAACCGAATGAGTTTTCGAAATAGACGCCGTACCCGGCGACCGTGACCAGTTTCGAGGTCTGGCGGCTCTGACCGATGATCGTGAGGGCTTTGTCTTTGACAATGAAGCCGTAGCTCGCCTTTGCGCCCGCCTTCGGATCCAGACAATTGCCGCACAGCGGATCGATGAACGCGATCGGTTTGGCCTCGAACGTCTTGTTGGCGCCCAGTACGATCGTGTCCCCGGAGGAGGCGAAGTTGATAACCGACTGGAGATTTGACCCGCGCTCGACCGTCAACACGCGGCCCTGTAACGGCACACTGGCAAATGCCACGAGAGTCGCGACTGTGAGGACTGACCATCGACTCATGGCAAAAGCATATCTGATCGCCCACGATGGATCAAGATAAATGTTATCGGTGGCGCCATCGGGACGCCTGATACCACGCCTATCGACAAAAAAACCGATGACATCCCCGCGCGCCACTTCCTATATTCCCCCTATGCACCCTGACCAGTACCCCGATTTCATGGCCATCGCCCTGCGCGAGGCGCAACTGGCGTTCGAGAAGAACGAGGTTCCGGTCGGGGCGGTGGTCGTGTACGAGAACCGGGTGATCGGCCGCGGCCACAACTTGACCGCATCGCTCCACGACGCCACCGCCCACGCCGAGATGATCGCCCTGTCGGCGGCCTTCAATTCGATCGGCGACTGGCGGCTGGAGGACTGCTACCTCTTCTCCACGCTGGAACCGTGCATCATGTGCGCCTCGGCCGCGGTGCTGTCGCGGATCAACACGATCGTGTACGGCGCCCGTGACCCGAAATTCGGCGGGTGCGGCTCGATTCTGTCGATTCCCACCAACGACCGGTTGAATCATGTCTGCAATCTGGTCGGCGGCATTTGTGAAAACGAAGTGTCCGAACTTATGAAGACCTTTTTCCAGATGGTGCGGAAGAACAAGAGCGGGGTGAACTGAAGATGGAAGATGCGGCCCTCAAAAAGAGCTGGCGAATGCTACTGGTAATGTCGTTCTTACTAATGGTGTTGGCGCCGCTGGAGTACCTAAACGTTATCAGTCTGACAAAGCACGGGCTACGTCCCACTTTAGACTATTTTCCCTTATGGATCTACGCACTTTATGCTCTCCCCATTCTCAATATCCCCTGCTATTTTGTCGTCAGAAAGGTGTTTGTCCTGGGGAGCAAAATGCCAACGGCCAAAACAAGGTCTGAATTTGAGCGATATCGCACCCTCGTCATAATTAGAATGGCACTGGTGCAGTCAAGCTACATTTACGGACTGGTTATCTACTTTCTTACCGGTGGGACTGGCCAAATGTACTATTTCTATGCGGTCGGCGTAGTACTTTCGCCGTTTGCCTGGCCGCGAAAGCAGGAATACTTCAATCTCTTTCGGAAGGCCCAAACTCCATGACTATCGAAACATTCGACCGCGACTACGATCTCCCCTCCCTCGTCATCAAACCGCTCTATTTCGGGCTGGTCGCCAATATCCTGATCCCGATGGCCCTTCTGCTGGTCTGTTATTATCTCGAGATGCACACCCCGCCGCCGGACCGGATCGGAATCGGCGCCAACACGCTGTTTATTGTGTTCGCGGTGTTGGCGGTCGGCCAGGCGGCTTTTGCGCTCTGGTACCGGGCCAGACAGTTCGCCAGACCGATGGTCACTCATCTCGACCGGTTCGAGGAGGATGTCAAACGCGGGTTGGTCAGCCGTTCGCGGCCGGTGTTCATGATGGTCGGCGCGATCAGCTTGTGGGGGGTGGCGTATTATCTGCTGACCGGACGGTTCAACGAGGGGGTGATGTTCGTGGTCTTTTCGTTCATCGTGTTTCAGTTTATTCGACCGAGATACGGCTCGGTGCAGAAACTTCTGGACCACCAGCTGGCGCTCGCCAAGCGCGGCGAACTCTTATCTTCGTAGGTCGGGTTGCGAGTCCGCCTTCGGCGGACGAGCTACCCGACATCTTCATCTTGTGGGTTAACCCTCCCCTGTAGTTTCGACATCATTATTCTCATAAACCACTCGCGGTGTGTCGGTGATACCTTCGCACGAATCGGCGGACGGGGACGTCCGCCTTGCACAAAAGTCCTCGTAGGTCGGCGTTCCGAGTCCGCCGTCAGGCGGACGAGAAACCCGAAATCTTCATCTTGTAGATCGAAATCCCTTGCGGTTTTGACCTCGGGGGATCACGCCCTTTCGTCTGGTCGTGCGTGCTCGCCTGCCGCCCTTACCTGCCGCCCTCGCCGAGAATCCCCTTTACACGGGGTCGAAAATCCGTACATTTGGCCCGTCCGGGGCAATCCCGGACAGACACTCGAAATCGGAGAGGTGGCTGAGTGGTCGAAAGCGGCGGTCTCGAAAACCGTTATACCCTTTGGGTATCTAGGGTTCGAATCCCTACCTCTCCGCCATATAACCTTCTAACAGAATTGCCCTATATCTGTCAATAAGTTATTGACATGTTGTTCTCCATAAGCCTATATTTCTAACAGATTTCTAACGGATTCTGTCGAGATTTGTATGGCAAGTATTCATTTCAAGCAAGGCAAGACCGGTGCCCGGACCTATTACGTCGTGGTTTCTCAGTTTGGTCGACACAAGTGGCTGAAGGCCGGAAATCAACATGACGCCAAAATTCTTCAAAAACAAATTGAAGGACTGGCCAAATCAGAGCGCTCCGATAAACTCGGAATTTCAATCCATGACAAACGCATCGACGACTTCTTTCGGGAATATCTGGAGAATGTCAAGGTCA
>JACRAV010000102.1 GCA_016213305.1 Candidatus Zixiibacteriota bacterium
GCGAGCCTTGGCCAAGAGATTCAAAGACCGTTCAGTTAACCTCGATTCTTTACGTTGACGCACCATAACTATCCTTTGCTGAATGAGTCAGTAAATGGTTATTAGCGCCGGTGGCCCAACCCATTTGCCCGTCATCTTCATCTTCTCTTCGCCTTGGCACCCCGCCATTTATGGCGGGATGAGTCTACCATATTACACCGATACGAGACTGCCCGGCCGAGTTCATATCATGTATCATAATAAGCTGGGAGACAGGGATTCGAACCCCGATTCTACGGTCCAGAGCCGCATGTCCTACCGTTGGACGATCTCCCAGTACACTGAAGAGTCAACCTGAACCAGTGGGGGATCCCGTCCGGCTCAAATCGAGTCCGAATATAATACGCCGAAAGCCGGTGTCAAGCTCAGTCACCGGCACTCTCGCAAGCGATCAACGTCGGAATTGGTGAAACACAAACGCCTGCCCCTTAACCGATACCGTCGCCCGGGCCGCCGTCATCTGGTTGCGAAGCCCCACCGTCTCGCCCCGCCGAACCTTCAGACCCCGCGCCTTGTACCGGGTCCCCGAACAGGTCAGGCGGATCGTTTCCGTCAGCGGGACCACCGAGATCGTGTCCCCCTTCTCCCCCACAATCTCCCGCGTGCCGCTGTTCAGAAATATGATCTCGTAAGCGGGATTCATCACGCGAAACCGTATGCTCCGTTTGCTGGGGCGACTGACCAGCGCCGCCAACAGCATGAGATTACCGGTAAAATGGTCGGCCTCGCCCAGAAACGGTTCGACAATGTCTATGCTTGTCGCACCGCCGGCCACCGCATATTCGACCGCCAGCTGGGTATCGGTCTTGTCTTTATCAGAAGGAAATCTGAGTACTCTGGTTTTGGGAAAGAGTTTGGCAGGATCGCGCTTTAGCGAGTCGAAATCGCCCATGATTACATCCGGCCGCAAGCCGGATCGAATGAAAAAGCTCAGACCGCCGTCCACCGCCATCCGGGTCTTTCCTCTGGCGAGATGCTTATAGAACGGAAGGTCGCTTTTTCGATAGGGACCATGCAGGTACAATACAAACGCGGGCATACCGTACTCAGAGCGTAAGCGCGACACTTCCGGCCCCGATCAAGGCCGTGTTTTCTTCGATAATCACGCCGATCGGCATCTTGGCCAACAGCGCCTCCATCTTGCCCCGTTTGATGAATCTCTCCATGAATCGCCCCTTGTCCAGGGCGGTGATAATCTGGGGCGCGATCAGCCCGCCTAAAAAGATCCCGCCGGTGGTCATTCCTTTCAGGGCGAGGTTGGCCGATTCCGAGGCACAGCAGTCGATGAACATATCGAGCGTTCGCACGGCGGTTTCGTCGGTCCCGGCGAGACCTTTTTCGATAATGGCCGCCGGGCGGTCGGTGACATTGTCAAACCAGTCGGCCCGACCGGCCCCCTGCGTATCGACCAGAAAAGTGAAGATATTCTCCAGTCCGCGCAAACTGACGACATCTTCAACCTCTACCTGTCCGGATTCAGAGTACAGAAACTCCCACAATTCCGTTTCCAGCTGATTGCCGGGCGCAAAATCGGCGTGGCCGCCTTCGGAGGCGTACGGGTGAATGTGATTATTCTCGGCATAGATGAGCGCTTCGCCCAGCCCTGTCCCGGCGGCGATCAGCCCGACATTCCCCGGATGCCCTTTGATCCCGACATTGATGGTAAAGAATCGGTCGGCGGGAAGCCGGCCCAGTCCGTGAGCGGTGGCGACGATGTCGTTGATCAGTTTGACATGAGGGATATTGAATTTCTTTTCGATATGTTTGCCGATGATATGCCAGGGAAGGTTGGTGGTGGTGACTTCGTTCTGGATGACCGGTCCGGCGACGCCGAAGCAGGCCGCCGCGTACTCGCGTTTGTGCTTTTTCTTATACAGTTCGAGAATGGTCCCGAAATCACGAAACTGCCGCGACTGATACGACACATGGTCGCGCATTTCGACCTGTTCGGCGTGCTCCCGCACCCGGGCCAGATCGACGCGCGCACCGCTTATGTACCCCGCCAGGAATTCTTTCATAGTCCCAGTACCGGCCCGGTCCAATCGAGCTTGCCGGCGGCCGCGGTGTCCAGCATCCAGACCGTTCGTTCGGCCGCAACCCGCGAAGCCGGAAGCTCTCTTTCTACTATCGACTTATCGAGAACTTTTTTCACCATCGCCGCCTTCTCCTCTCCGGACACGAGCACCAGCACGGCGCGTGAAGCATTGATCAATCGCAGACCAAATGACAGACGATGGGTCTTGAGGGCGGGCACAAATGGCGCCACCACCAAATCATTCTCCGATTCGAAGTCGTATCCCGGGAAGAGCGACGACGTGTGGCCATCGGGACCCATCCCCAGTATCGTCAGGTCAAGCCGTGGAATGGCATCGGCGGCGACTCCGGCTTTCTCGCGTATCAATGAAGCATACCGGCCCGCCTCCGCATATAGATCTTTGCTCTCGCCTCGCATTCTATGAATGATACGTTCGTCGATGCGGAGAGGTTCAAAAAGATGGGATTGGGCCGTGCGATAGTTGGAATCGAAATGATCCGGTCCGACCGGGCGTTCGTCGGAGAAGAACAATTCGCAGAGGGACGACAGCAGTTCGCCGGCCGAAGGGGTCTCGGCGAGGATGTCATACAATCTCGCCGGCGTGGTGCCGCCCGAAAGCGCCAGCAGAAACCGCCCCGATTCTTTCCGTTCGACTTCACCAAGCACAAACTGCGCCGCCGCCCGGGCGAGCGTTTCTCTGTCCTGACAAACGACTATTTCACGCGTGGGCATCCTGCCAACTTCTCGCAATCCCGTGAGGCCGCCGCTTATGGGATGGGCAACCGGGTGCTTATCCTCTGAACGGCGGCATATTCCTTGAACTCGGTATCATCGCCGACCGCGGCCAGAACGTATGACACCAGGTCCGGTTCGGCGGCCGGCTGATTCATCGTCACGCCGTCGCACACAACCTTATATTCTCTATTATCCGTATTATCATCAATTGATGATGTAACAAGAAGCGTAAGCCCCTCGTCCATTCGGATTTCGACAACTCTGTTATCCTGCGATGCGGATTTCTCCCACCGCAGGTCAACCGGAGACCCGCGAAACATGAACCCCGCGCCGGTCTGTGATTCGGTGAGCTTCTCCTGATCCGCCAGCCGTCCCACAAACCAGCCGGCCAGAAGAGGGTCCAGACGTTCGCGCTCATCACCATAGAAAATAGTGATGGAAGATACCGACAGGGACTTCTTCTGTTGAACCACGCATCCCACCGCCCGGCCAATCAACTCGCGCAGAGACAGAGTGCGATACCAGCCAAGCGGCATGAACCCCTTGAACTGCGCGCCGGCCGGGACGACATCGGCCTGGACGAAATAATAGTCGGACATCTGATGCAGATCGTGGTCAAAGTCGGGCGTTGACTGGTAGGCGCGCAGATCGACCGTCACCACCGGCACCGCATCGACAAGTAAAGACCGTACCGCGCCTCCGATATGCACCGATCGCGGCGTATCCGAAAGTATTTCCACGATTTCCCAGCAGACATACGCCCCCGCCTCCCGATTGAATTCGCAGGCGGTGCGAACGAACGCGCTGTAGGTGGCGAGAATTTCATCGACGACGATCAATAAGACTCGAGAGGGGTGTCTGATCGCCAACTGCTGGGCCAGGATTTCCGCCTCGATACGACTGCCGGCGTCGCTCACCACCAGCACATTGGCCAGACAGAGTTTGACAAACGGGAGGTCTTCGGGGGCACCGGTCGCCTCGCGCCAGATGTCGTTGAGCTTTTGTTCGATCAGATCGGCGCTGACGGGAAGATACCCTCCCTCAAACGTGACATCGGGCATGTTGATCATAGCCGCAACCAGGTATGCCCCGAACCGGCGAGCAGTTTATCGGCGGCTGTGGGCC
The DNA here is from genome assembly GCA_016213305.1 of Candidatus Zixiibacteriota bacterium. Classification (GTDB taxonomy): domain Bacteria; phylum Zixibacteria; class MSB-5A5; order GN15; family FEB-12; genus JACRAV01. The sequence goes on from JACRAV010000102.1 coordinate 3,935, forward strand.
CCCATTCGCCCGCCTCGTATGTGTACATCGGTAGCTTTTGCCAGTGCTGGGTGATTCGGTCGATATGTTGCCACGACAATTCCACCTCGTCCTCGCGGGCAAACAGGGTCGGATCGCCGGTGATGGCGTCCAGGATAAGCCGCTCGTAA
>JACRAV010000107.1 GCA_016213305.1 Candidatus Zixiibacteriota bacterium
ATCGGTTTGTCCCGGTCGGTTCGGTCGGCCTGGGCGATGACCGAATATTGCTTGCCGTTCATGATAAAGAATCCGTATCGCTGGCCGCTGAAGTACAGTTGCAGGGTCTCGGCGATATCCCGAACTGTGACCCCCAGCGCACGAGCGCGATCGCGGTCGATCTGGATCATCAGTTCCGGCTTGTTGAATTTCAAATTCAGGTCAACCGTCTGGAACATCGAATCCGACTGGGCCCGCTCCATGAATGCCGGAATGACCTGTTTCAATTTGTCGAGCGTCGGCGCCTGAATTACATACTGAATCGGAAGTCCGCCGCGACCGCCTCCGCCGCCAATTGTTTGTTCCTGGGTGACAAAAGTGCGCGCAAACGATTCCTTGCGCAGGCGGGCGCTGAGGGCGTCGGCGATATCCTGTTGACTTCGTTTTCGCTCATCGGCCGGAACGAGATTAATCCGGACAAACCCTGAGTTGACGGCCGACGTAGCCCCGAATCCGGGAGCCGTGATCGACATGAGCACATTCCGTTCGGGGAGGGAATCGGCCATCGCCGCCAGTTTGCTGATATAGGTATCCATAGCTTCGTACGACGTCCCCTCCGGCGCGGTGGCGTTGACCACCACCCGGTTGCGGTCTTCCAGGGGGGCCAGCTCGGATGGTATTCGGGCGCCGACCAGGAAAATGATAGCGATCGCAATGACCATCACCACCGGCGCGAGCCAGCGGCGGTCCACGAATTTGTCAAGGGAACGTCGATACCCGGCCGCGAAAGCATTGAACATGCGCTCACTGGCCAGGAAGAGTTTGTTCTCGTGCTCGCTTTTGTGAAGGGTGAGAGCGCTGAGCATGGCGGTGAGGGTGAGGGAGACAAAGGCCGAGATCAGCACCGAGCCGGCGACGACAATTCCGAACTCGCGGAACAGACGACCGGTCAGTCCCTGCAGAAAGATGATCGGGAGAAACACCGAGGCCAGGGTGATTGTCGTCGATATGATGGCGAAATAGATTTCCTTCGAGCCGGCATGTCCCGCCTCGCGCGGGTCCATGCCGCGCTCGATCTTGCTGTAAATATTCTCCAGCACGACAATGGCGTCATCGACCACGATACCGGTTGACAGCACGATGCCGAGGAGCGTGAGAATGTTGATCGTAAAGTGCGCCAGGTACATGATGAAGAAGGTCCCGATGAGCGAGATCGGAATAGCCAGCATCGGAATGATCGTTGTGCGCCAGTGCCGCAGGAACACGAAGATGACCAGCAGGACCAGCAGGAAGGCGATCAGAATCGTCTCGGCGACCTCGGTGATTCCCTTGCGAATATTTACGGTGGTGTCCAGCGCGATGCCATAGACAAGGTCGGGGGGAGCGTCACGCTTGATCTGCTCGATTCGGCGATAGAACTCTTCCGCGATGTTCAGGTGGTTGGAACCGGGTTGAGGGGTGATCGCCACGCCGACCATCGGCACGCCGCCGTTGCCCCTCAAAATTGTCCGCTCGTTTTCGGGAGCCAGCACCGCCCGGCCGACATCGCGCAGTCTGACCGTCGAGCCGTTGGATTCCTTGATGATCAAATCGTTGAACTCTTCGGGGGTGGACATCCGTCCGAATGTCCGGATCGACAATTCGGTGGCGTACCCTTCGATCCGTCCGGAAGGCAATTCCACGTTTTCCCGATTCAGCGCGCTACGCACGTCAAGGGGGGTCAGATTGTGAGCCGCCAGTTTTGCGGGGTCGATGAGAAGCTTGACCGAGTACTTCTTCTCGCCCCAGATGCGGATTTCGCTGACGCCGGGGATGGTCTGAAGCCGCTCCTTGAAGATGTCGTTCGCAATTGAAGTCAGTTCGAGCAGATCGCGGCGGTCACTCTGCATGACCAGCGAAATGATCGGGCTGGCGTCGGCGTCGGACTTGGACACCACTGGCGGATCGATATCGGGCGGCAGATTTCGCGAGGCGCGGGAGACCCGGTCGCGGACGTCGTTGGCGGCGGCTTCCATATCGACGCCCAGTTCGAACTCGACGGTGATCGTACTGCGGCCGTCACTGCTGATCGAGGCGAGCGAGCGGATGCCGGCGATACCGTTGATCGACTCCTCCAGCGGCTCGGTGATCTGTGACTCGATAACATCGGCATTGGCCCCGGTATAGTTGGTCGAGACGGTGACGACGGGCGGATCGACGCTCGGATACTCGCGCACGCCGAGGAAGACGAATCCGACGCCGCCCAGCAGTAGAATGAGCAACGACAGGACGATGGTGAGAACAGGCCGCTCGATGCAGACTGAAGAAATTGTCATACCATTTCCGTCTTAGAGCGAGTCGCGAATGGCGACCTGAATCGGGCGGCCGTCGGATAGTTGCAGAAGCCCGGTCGTGACCAGCGTGTCGTTCGGGCTGAGACCGCCGACAATCTGGCTGGTGCTTTCCATGCGAAGGCCGGTTTTCACCCGGACCGATACCGCCTTCCCATTGCGGCAGACAAACACTTTTTCCCCCGCCATGTCCGGGATGAGCGCCTGGGATGGAACCACCAGGGCGTTGTCGATTCGTTCCACGACAATCGTGATCCGGGCAAATGATCCGGCAATCAGGTCGCGTTGATGATTGGGGATGGTGGCGCGCGCTTTGATGGTGCGCGTGTCCAGATTGATCTGGCGGTCGATGGCGAAGATCTCACCGGAACGGATGTTCGGCGAGTCGCCCACCTGAACCGAAACGGTGGCCCCTTTCTTGATCCGGCCGGCATATTTCTCGGGCGCGGAAAACTCCACTTTCATCGGATCAATCTGCTGGATAGACGCCACAATCGTTCCGGAAGCCACATACCCGCCTTCGCTGATATACCGTAGTCCTATCACACCGTCAAACGTCGCGATAATGGCCATTTTGGCCACCTGCGCTTCGATCAGTTCCCTTTCCGCTTTGAGCATATTCATGCTGTTGGCGGTCCGATCGTACTCTTCGCGGCTGATACCGTTGATATCAAGAAGCGCGCGGTGGCGTTTCTCTTCGTCCGAGGCCAGGTTCTCTTCGAGTTTCTTGCGCTTGAGCTGGGCCTGAAGCTCGCGGTCGTCGATTTTGAGCAAGAGTTGACCCTTGTTGACCTGACTTCCCTCCTGAAACGCAACCTGCGTGACGCGACCGGAAATCTCCGGTCTCAGCTGAACTTCCTCATTGGGGAGGAGTGTTCCGGTTGTGATGATCTTGTCTTCAAGGGGGGTCGGTCGGACAACGACCGCCTCCACCGTGAGAGCGGATGGGCCTCGGCCACCGGGCGATGGCGCGGCGTCTTTACTGCCGCACCCGCCGATTGCAGTAAGCAGGCAAGCAGTCGCAACAATGTGACGAGAGGTACAGCCCAGCTTCAAATAATGCATGACCCAATTTGTACCAATTTCCCCCTTCGGGCAAGCAGTTCTTGGGGCGAGGAGGGGAAAGGGGCGATGTGAGGGAGAGATCAGCCCTTCAGCAGTTTGGTTACCACAGCGTCGGCCTGCTTGACGCACTCGTTCAGGCCGATGCCATAGTAGGCGTTCCCGGCCAGATGCAGGCCATTGATTTTCGCCAGTTCCGACTCGATGGCTGTCATCACCTCGGAATGTCCGATATGGTACTGGGGAATGCCGTATGTCCATCGATACAATTTAACAATGTCCGGCGCTCCGGTGATCCCGGTAATGTCATGTAAATCTTTTTGGACTTTGCTGATTATGTCCGAATCCGTCATTTTGGCCGACTCATGATCCCCGTCGCCGCCGACCATCGTCCGAAACTGCACTTTGCCGGACGGTGCCCGATCTGCAAAAATCGAGGAAGTCCAGATCGAGCCGAGAATCCGGCGGTTCTCCTTCGATGGTACCAGGAAGCCGAAACCATTCAGATTCCGTGACACCGACGTCTCCGGGAACCCCATGCACACCACGGCGATGGGCGCATACTTGATGCGCGCCAGCGACGAGGCGAGGTCTGGCGACACCCCCGCGACCACGCTCGACGCCCGATATGAAGGCAACGCCAGCACCACCTGTTTTGCCTCATAGCTCTGCCCGTCCGTCGTTTGAACTGTGAATGAACCGTTGGCCTTCCGTACCGACACCACTTCGGCGCCGGTGGTGATCTGCCCGGCGTACACTTCCCGGAATCTTTCGATCAGGGCGTACAATCCGCCGCGAAATGAGGTCAGCCATCCGGCGGGGGATGACGGTCCGCCCGCTTTGCGGCCTTCTTTTTTGGCTTTGCGCGCCCGGGCAAACATCGCTCTGACCAGCGAGCCGTACTGGTCTTCCATTTCGCGCATGATCGGAAAACATGATTTGAGGGAGAGGCGAGAGGCCACTCCGCCATAGACGCCGGAAACCATCGGCTGGATCAGATAATCGGCCGCTTCCCGCCCGATGCGGCGGCTTCCGAAATCATAGATTGATTCATCGATACCCGGTGGCCGTTTGCGGGCGAACGGCTCTCCGAAGATGCGCAGTTTTCCCGGCCAGCTCAGGATGTCAGACTTCAGAAAAGCGGGTGGCGAGAGGGGTACGGGTCGAAGCCGCCCCCCGCGCAGAATAAACCGGTTGGAAACATTGGCATTGGCCCGCTCGAGCTGAGTTGATAGTCCAAGCTCATCACACAATTGGAGGGTGAGGGGAAGACGGTCGAGGAAGCCGTTGGGGCCCCAGTCAAAGCTGTAGCCATTGATATGGTCGGTGCCGATCGTGCCGCCCAGGCGGCTGTCGGCTTCCAATAGATGTACGGACAGGTGCGGAGCACGGGTCCTGGTGAAGTGAAGCGCCGACAATCCCGAGATGCCGCCGCCTATAATTAGAAGGTCATACCTGGGCATGACTCATCATACGCTCCCGAACCAGCCCGGCCAGCGCCTGCGCCAGCGCGGGATCGTCGTTGAACATCGGCATGCGTCGGATGCGGTCCGCACTCCCTTGAGGAACCAGCGTTTTGAGTTCGATATCCAGTTCGTACATCGTTTCGATATGGTCGCAGACAAAGGCAATCGGCACGATGAAGAGTTTACGCGACGGGTCCTCGAGCAATCGGTTGACTTCGACGATCGTATCCGGTCCCACCCACTTCACGGGGCCGGTACGGCTCTGGAATGAGACGACATACTGACGCCCCCCGGCGGACAATTGCGCGGTCCGCATGATCTGATCGACATACGGGTCCCCTTCATCGACAAACTTCTGCGGCAGAGAATGCGCCGAATACAACAGAGTCTCGTCGGGACGGATATTTTCGGAGATGTACCGTCTCAACACGCCGATAAATGCCTCGTCATCATGATAGTCCTTGATAAACGTCGCCTGTGCGCCGGTCAGCGGGCGTAGCGCCTTGGCCGCCATCGTATAAGACGAACCGGTCGTAGCGGTGCTGTACTGCGGATACATCGGAACAAAGCAGAAGCGCCGGAAGCCATCCTGATACGCCTTTCGTACAACATCATCGATGAACGGACGAAAATAGCGCATCCCCACATAGCACCTCGTGGCAGGGGCTTCCGCCTGCAGAATTTGCTCCAGATGGGCGGCCTGGGTTTCTGTCCAGCCGAGCAGGGGGGATCGCCCGCCGATCAGACCATAATGCTCCTGCACCTTCTTATATCTCAAACGGGAGATAAGCCGCGCGAAAGGTTTTTGCAATACGGCGCCGCCGGGAAGCCGAATGATCGCCCGGTCGGAGAAGATATTGTAGAGATATGACCGGATATCCTCAATATTGTCCGGCCCGCCCATGGCGACGAGAATGACACAGTATTTGTCCATCAGATGGTCCGTGAGAAGGTGACCGTCTTTTCGGCCTGTTTGCCGTTCAGGTAGGTGTCGAACGTCATGGCGATATTGCGCACAAACGTCCGACCGATAGTTGAGATGTGCAATCCGGCGTCACCGCGGGTGAGCAGGCCGTCGTCAACGAATGATTCCAGCGCCTGATGTTCGTTTGCAAAATATCCGAAGTAATCGACGCCAAAACGATCCTGCAATGACTGGTAGCTCAGCGTAAAATTGCACATCAACTGGGTGATGACATACTGGCGAATGAGATCGTCCTGTCCCAGACGCATCCCGCGATAAATGGCCAGCCCGCGCTCGGCGATCGCGTTGCCGTAGCTGTCGAGCTTCGAATGGCTCTGGAAGAACGTGTTGTCGATGTACCCGATCGCCGACATCCCGAATCCGATCATCTCCGGCGCCTGCTGGACCGTGTATCCCATGAAATTTCGGAACAGCCGCCCGTCACGCTGGGCCACCGCCAGTTCATCGTCGGGAAGAGCGAAGTGATCCATGCCGATCTGCAAATATCCGGCCGCAGTGAGCTTCTCAATCGCGGTGGCAAAGAGCCGGTACTTGACGTCGGTGGTGGGCAGGTCCTCGGGGTCGATGCGGTTCTGGTGCGCCAGAGACTTGGGCAGGTAGGCGAACGAATAGACCGCCAGCCGGTCCGGTCTCAGCGACACAATCTGATCGAGGGTATGACTGAACGACTCGACTTTTTGCAAAGGAAGACCGTAGATGAGATCGGCGTTGATACCCCGAAATCCCAGCGACCGGCTCTGCTTGAGCACTTCGGCGACCATGTCAAACGGCTGAATGCGGCCGACCGCTTTCTGGACGTCGGCGTCGAAGTCCTGCACACCGAACGAGACCCGATTGAAGCCGATGTGACGAAGGGCCTCCAGTTGTTCCCGCTTGGTCACCCGGGGATCGAGTTCGATCGATTGCTCGTGGTTTGTCTGAAAGGTGAATCGCGAGGTGATGAAATTGAGCACTTCGGTCATGCCGGCAGTGTCAAGAAAGAGCGGCGTGCCGCCGCCGAAGTGTAACTGGCTGACGGGACGATGGCGGCCGATAATCCGCACGACATTGTCGATCTCGCGGCTGAGCGTTTCGACATACCGGCGAATTCTATCCTGGTTGTTGGTCACGACGGTATTGCATCCGCAGTAATAGCACCGATGGGTGCAGAACGGGATATGACAATAAATGGCCAGCGGTTCGTCGCGCCGCATTGAGGCCTGTTCGAGCGATCGCGCGTAATCGTCGAACCCGATTGACTCGGTCCACACCGGCACCGTCGGGTAGCTGGTGTAGCGCGGTCCGGGCCGATCGTACTTCTTCAATAGTTCGACGGATACGGTCGTTGCGGCGTGGCTCATGCCGTGCTCCTCTGAAAGCCGTGGACTGTTTCCACGAGCGTGTACACCGACTCGACTGGCGTGCCCGGTTGAATGCCATGCCCGAGATTGAAAATGAAATTATCGTGTGTGCTCAAGCTGTCCAGAATGCTCCCGGTCTGACGCACAATGCTTTCCTTAGACCCGAACAAAACGGCCGGATCGAGATTCCCCTGGACCGCCTTGTGGGGGAGGGCGGCCGCGGCCCTGGCGATGTCGCACCGATAATCGACGCCGATCACTTCGCAGTCGATATCGGCCACGATATCAAGGTACGGGGCGACATTGTTGACAAAAAGGATGCGCGGCACATTGTATCGTTTCAAACGGCGGAAGATTTCCTGAACGGGGCGCGCCGACCAGTGGCGATAGTCGTCCTGCGAGAGAATCCCGCCCCAGCTGTCGAACAACTGGACCGTATCGGCTCCGGCCTTGATCTGCTCCTCCAGGTAGCGGGAGACTATGTCCACCAGAAAATTGAAAAGGGTCTCGCTTGCCGCCGGATATTTATGCAGAAACTGTTTGGGTTTGTCAAAGTTGCTGGAGCCCTTGCCCTGGATCAGGTAGCAGGCCAGCGTGAAAGGGGAGCCGGCGAAGCCGATGATCGGTGACGCGGGGAGAACCTTTCGTATTTCGCTGATACCGTCAAATACGAATGTCAATTCGAGCGCGGGGTCATACGGTTTCAATTTCGCCACGTCGTCCGGTCCGTTCACCGGGTTGGCCAGCACCGGGCCGCCTTCGGGGAATGACACGGGCACTCCCATCGGATCCATGATCGTCAGGATATCCGAGAACAGAATCGCGGCATCGAGATCGAATCGCTGGACCGGCTGGCGCACCACCTCCGCGATGAGCGAAGGGGACTTGCACAATTGCTCGAAGGAGACTTTTTCGCGCACCGCCCGATATTCGGGCAGGTACCGTCCGGCCTGGCGCATGATCCAGATCGGAATCCGACCGTCGTTAGTACCGCGACAGGCCTTGATGAAAGGGGAACCGTTCATGCCCATGCGTGCGCCTCGTTTCGGATTGCGTCGGTCAAGACTCCGGCCGCCTGGGTCAGCATATCGTCGGTGTGCGCGGCCGATATAAAGCAAACTTCATATCCCGAGGGGGGCAGATAGATGCCGTTTTCCAGTATCCGGCCGTGCATTCGGTTGTAATGTGCGATGCCGTCGGCTGAGATGGTATGCGCGGCGCGGGGGAGGTCGTGTTGGAAAACGATCCAGAACATCGACGCCACCCCGGCGATATTGACAGTATTGTCGCCGAGGTTCGACATCATGGTGGAAACGAATCGCCGGTTGCGGTCTTCCAGTTCTCCGTGTATGCGGCCGTCGGCCAGCTGGGAAAGCGTGGCCAGTCCGGCGGTCATC
>JACRAV010000108.1 GCA_016213305.1 Candidatus Zixiibacteriota bacterium
AACAGCGACGAACGCATCGTTTCGCGCTCCTCTTCGAGCACCACGCGGCGGGAGACCACGATATTGCGGCGATTCTTGTTCAATTTGATAATCTTGACCGCCATCATCTGGCCGATCAAAGCGTCAAAATCCGGCACCTGGCGCAAAGAGATCTGCGATCCGGGCAGGAAGGCATCGACCCCCATGATATCGACCACCACGCCGCCTTTGATCCGGCGGGCCACCCGGCCTTCGATACTCTGGCCGGAGTCGTGGACTTCGCGAATCTTGTCCCAGACCCGCATGAAATCGGCTTTCTGCTTGGACAGAATCAATTCGCCGTTCGAATCTTCAATCTGTTCCAAAAAGACGTCGATCTCCTCGCCGACCTTGATATTGATCGGCTGGGTAAACTCGCCGATCGGGATAATCCCTTCGGACTTGAACCCGACATCGACGATCACGTCGTTCATCGTCACGCCGAGCACGCGCCCGCGGACGATCTCGCCCTCTTTGATGTCCTTGATGGTCGAGTCGTACATGGCGACCATGGCGTCATAGTCGGCCTTGTCGTACACCACCCCCGACACGTCGGTGATCTTGACCGCCTCGACGGTGGTTGACACGGCAACCGGCGCTTCGATAGTGCGCGCCTTCGCCCTGTCCGACACCCGCTGGCGGCGGTCGGTCATCTTCTGTTCGAGTTGCGCGCGCTCCTGAGCCAGCGCGTCGGCGACATCGACCGTGGCGACCTCGGACTTGGACATTTTTGTTTTGACCTTAGCGGTCTTTTTGACTGCGGCGGCTTTACGCTTGGACGTTTTGGCGGCCGAGCCGGTGAAAGATGGTTTAGATGTTGACATGAACCAGAAAGAACCTCCTTAATGACATCCCGGCAGTTTGAATTTTTCCCGCAAGGGAAACTGACGAGATTGGGGTGTGCCTGGTATTCACCACCCCGAAAAGCGGCTGGTTATATACGAAAAAATCTCGAAAGCGCAAGCGGATTTTCGCCAGCCCGCATAACCGGCTGAATTCGGCTGTTCGTCCACCCACTTTAGTGAGATGCTCTGGCCGATCGGTCCGGATAGTCAATTTCCTTGAGTGCGGCTATTCGGTTCATAATCTCAGCGGCTATCGTCTGGTACCCTGCCTTATCCTTCGGAATCGATTTCACCCACTCCGCCGAGATCGCCTTACCATACCGCACCGACATCCTGTCCCGCCCCAGCAATACCTTCTTAAGTCTATTGGAGCCATGAATATAGCACGGTACGATCATGCACTCCGAATCAGTCGCCAGCAGTCCCACCCCCGGCTTGGGATCGAGAAATCCTTCTTTCATTGACCGGGTCCCTTCGGGGAAAAAGACCAGCCCGAATCCATCGGCGACAACCTTATGTGCCATCTGCAATGCCTCGCGGTCCACCGCTCCGCGCTTGACTGGAAACGCGTTGGTGCGGCTGATGAGCCAGCCGAAGAACTTATTTTTGAATAATTCCCGTTTCGCGAAGAAATAGACCTCCCGGCCGCACCAGCTCCCCACTATCGGCGGATCGTACCACGAGATGTGATTACTCGCCAGAATGAATCCGCCTTTGCGGGGGATATGCTCTTTCCCGCGAATCCGGATGCGAAAAACCAGTTTGGAGATCAGTCGGGTGAGCGTCGCTCCGGTGTGGTAGAGAATTTTCAGTCTCACTTCAGCACGTCTTTGAGCAGAGTGATGATCCGATCGACCTGCTCTTCGATTGTCATACTGGTGGTGTCGATCGTAATAGAATCCTTGGCCCGCGTCAGCGGGGAATGTTTCCGCCCCGAATCAAAGTCGTCGCGGCGTTTGATCTCGGCCATCTGCGCCTCGAGCGTGGTGGACAATCCCATCCGGGCCAGGTCGATCATACGGCGTTGTGCCCTCTGCTTGATCGAGGCATCCATATACACTTTGAGGTCGGCGTCCGGGAATACCACCGTGGTGGTGTCGCGGCCCTCGGCCACGATCGCACCCTTCTTCCCGATTTCCTTCTGCTTGGCCACCATCGCCTGCCGCACCCCTTTGTGGGCGGACACCTCGGAGACATGGGCAGTCACTTCGGGGGTCCGGATGGCGTCGGTGACCTCCTCGCCGTTGATAAAGACATGATTGACACTTTGTTCGGTCTTGAACTCGATCGTCAAATGCTCCGCCAGCGCCTGCAACTTGCTTGCATCGCCGGGCGATACCCCTTTGCTCAGCGCAAAATGGGTCAGCGCCCGGTACATGGCGCCGGTGTCCAGGTACGAATACCCCAATCGGGCGGCCAGCAGACGGGCGGTGGTTGACTTACCCGATCCGGCCGGACCGTCGATGGCAATCACCCGGTTCTTGAGCCGGGAGAGATTCAGGCGAGGTTTGCTCATCGCGGCGAATGTATGCAATCACCCGCCGTTAAGCAACTCCTTGCCGGTTCCGTCGATTCCTGCAGGTTCCGTCAGGTCCTTCGTCCGGCGATAGCCGGACGTGAGACCTGACGGTCTCAAGCCAGTGTCAGGTCTCGCTCGGTCCGCCACGGCGGACCGGACTAGGACCTGACACAACATCTAATAGATCGATCTGACGAGCGGTCAGGTGAGGGCACCTGACCGCACAACCAGATCGTTCGAGTCAAGAGGCCGTCAGGCCGGGAGGCCTGACGGCACGAAACCACCGATCAAATCCGCTCGCGCCGACAGCAAGGCCGGCGGAGATTGGCGCTCCCGCCGGCCTTGCCTCTGGAGGAAGAGAGAGATCAGTAGAATTCGATCGTCAGCGATCGAAAACGGTCGTCGAGCTTGACATTGACTTTATTCGGCAGCGTATCGTACCCCTCGGTCACAAAATCCCGGTCGCGTTCGATCAGGCCGATCGTCCGCATATAGTCGGCATCCTCCACCCCCTGCACGCGAAGGCCGACATCGTTGGGGACGCGAAGCCGGAAGTTGGCGTCCTGCCCCGAGGCCTCCAGATCCACCTGCGGCTCGTTCTTGCCCAGGACCACATACATCCGGCCATCCGAAATATCGAGTTTCAACTTCCTGAGCGGCGTGTCGGAAAGATCAAGGTCCACGCTCGACTTCTCGCCCGAACAGTTCAATATCAGCGGGATCACCTGCGAGAACGCCATATTCCATTCGTTCCGTTCGTCAATATCGACCTTGAGAATCCCCCCCCACAGACCGCCTTTGCGGCAGTCAACCACGATCACCCCGGTGTCGTTGACGCGGGAATAATCGACCGTCGGCTTGCGGGTGAATTTACGGAAACGCCACTCGGCCAGGTCTTCGGTGACATCCCGAATACTCAGATTTTGTTCGTCGAGATTGATCGACGCATTCAGCGCCCGCAGACCGGGGGTGTCCTGAACGCGCCCGTCGGTGTCGGACCAATAGTCGAATTCGCGCCCTCCTATCCCCCCCTGAAAGGCGATGTACAGACCGGCCGAGATAAGCAGTACCGACGACGCATAGGAAATGAACTCGAGACGGGAACGGGTAAAGATCTTCTCAATGCCGATCGCGATCAACACCAGCGGCGAATAAAACAAGAGATTCTCCCAGATATTGTTGTTGAGCACCCGGAGATTGACCAGAAGGATCAGCGTCCCCATGAATATCAGAATCATTCCCCATCGGAATCGTGCCGGTGACATATGAGACTCCTTGCGCAGTCGGTTGTTAATAGACCTGTTGTTCTTTCCGGGAGCGACCGGTGTTGTAAAAGACCAGGGCCAGACCGATCAGAATCAGAATAACCGGCCAGACCATATGCCAGTGAATCCATTGGAACACTTTCACGATGAGCAGGACCGCCCCAACGCCGATCAGAATGACTCCCGGCAGGTACGAGTTCCAGCCGGTGCGCTCCGTGGCGGGAGTTTCCTCCCCGTATGGCCGTTTGGGGATGACGATCAGCATCACCAGATAGGCGATGATCCCGGTGCCGGCCGACGCGAGGGTCAACAGGACGAAGACGACGCGCACAATCGACGGGTCGATGCGGAAAAACTCGGCCAGCCCGCCGCAGACGCCGCCGACGAACTTATCGGTGGTTGATCGGTACAGTTTTTCGTTCACAGATTGGCTCTCTCCCTTCTCTTCCTACAGGCATATTACGAAAACCTGGGCAAAAAGTTGTGTTGAACAGGATACCGTCGAATTCGGCGGATATTCACCCCCGGTTTTGCGGCGTTGGGCATCCTTGCGGGACGCCAATTTCTTGTAGGGCGGAACCGCTT
>JACRAV010000104.1 GCA_016213305.1 Candidatus Zixiibacteriota bacterium
CCCCCGATGACCGGAAAGGGGGATTGGTCAAGCGGTACAGGGTGTTACGCGCTCTGGTCGTGGATGGAACACCGGGTGAATTTGAAGAAGTGGGCGACGTCACCGCCGGACAGCAGGAGTTCCGCGATGGGCGGTGTGTGGCGGGGAAATCGTATCTGTACAAAATTCGAGCGGTTCACGATTCAATTGCCGACGGTCAGGAGATATTCAAGGCGTATTCGGAGTCGGCGGTTGGTGGGCCGGTGTCGCCATCGGCTCAATGGTACGATTGGCGGCGGATCAACGTCACCGTAGGCGTGCTGGTGCTGTGCCTCCTGATTTTGTACTACATCCAGCAGGCGAAAGCCGGCAGGGCGTTGTTTATCCGCAAGATTGCCGGTCTGGAGGCGGTAGATGAAGCCGTGGGTCGCGCCACCGAAATGGGGAGAAAGATTTTCTACATCCCCGGATCGCAGGATATGGACAATGTCCAGACTATCGCCGGAGTGACCATTCTTGGTCGGGTGGCCGAGATGGTCGCCACTTACGATGCCAAACTTGATGTGCCGGTCAGCCGGTCGCTGGTGATGGTCACGGCCCGCGAATTGGTGCGCGAGGCGTTCACCAAGGCCGGCCGCCCCGATGCGTTTCACGACGATCAGGTGCATTATCTGACCGACGACCAGTTCGGGTATGCGGCGGCGATCGACGGCATGATCGTGCGCGAACGCCCCGCGACCATTTTTCTGCTGGGGAATTTTTACGCCGAATCGCTGGTGCTGGCCGAAACCGGGAACTCGGTGGGCGCCATTCAAATTGCCGGAACGGGAGAACCCTCACAACTTCCGTTCTTTGTGGCCGCGTGCGACTACACGCTTATCGGCGAGGAGTTGTTCGCGGCCTCGGCATATTTATCGCGCGAACCCCGCCAGCTCGGCTCCCTCAAGGGGCAGGACATCGGCAAGGGATTGATCATCGCCCTCATCCTGATCGGGATCATCCTCGAGACCACCGGCCTGGCCAATTTCCATCGATTGTTCACGGTGATTGAGTAACCCATGCGCAGAGACATCCCCCTGCTTATCACCGGTATTGCCGGCGTTGTCTTTATCGTTCAGTATTTTATTCCGCACTTTCCGTTCAATCGGTTCAGTAACTGGTTTTCCGACTGGTTCTCCATCGTCGCGGCCTGCGCGATCTGGCTGGGGGCATTGAACCTGTTCAAATTGTCCTTGGAGAAGATCCACGCCCGCCGCGAAGGGTGGGGGTACGCCGTAATCACCATCGTCTGCTTTCTCTTGATGACCGTGGTCGGCTTCTCGGAAGGGCGCGACTACAGCAAAGTGGGCACCGGCTTCGACTGGCTGTATAACTATGTGTACTCGCCGCTGTCTTCGACCATGTTCGCGATTCTGGCGTTCTTCGTGGCGTCCGCGTCGTACCGGGCCTTCCGCGCACGAAACTTCGAAGCCACCCTGCTGTTGATTGCGGCCTTCCTCGTGATGCTGGGCCGGGTGCCGATCGGCGACCTGCTTTCGGGCTTCATGCCGCCCGGCATGAGATTGTCGCAATTGGCCACCTGGATCATGCAGTTCCCCAATACGGCGGGACAGCGGGCGATTCTGATCGGCATTTCGCTGGGTATCGTGTCGTCGTCACTCCGTCTGATCCTCGGAATTGAACGGTCATATCTGGGAGGCGATTGATGGAACACGGCGCCAAATCCCGCTACGAGATTCCGGTGTTGATCGCGGTGGTCACGCTGACCCTCGTCATATATGTAGCCAGACACGCGGAATGGTTCGGATATCTGCAATTGAGCGCCGGTCTTTCGCTGATTTTGATGTTGCTGGTCGCAGGGTCGCTGATCTGGATCCTGATTCGCACGCTCGACGGTAATCCGGCCGGCCGACGGATGGTCTTCTTATACGTGGCCGTCGCCGTCGTTCTTCCGCTGTCCATGCAGTTGACTCAGAAGATAGAAGTCACTCCCGAAGTCAATCAGCTCTATCGCGGTCTGCAGGCGTTGCCGCACGGGGCAAAAGTTCTGGCCACTTTCGACTACGACCCCGGTTCGGCGGCGGAACTGCAACCGATGGCCGAGACATTCTTTAAGTACGCTTTCGACCGCGGTTTCAAGGTGATTATTATGGGGTTGTGGCCGCAGGGTCCGGCACAGGCGAATATGGCGCTGACGAAGGTGTTGTCTGAGGAACGCTACAAAGTCAAATCGCTCCGATATGGCGTGGATTATGTGAATCTGGGCTTTCAGTCTGGAAATGAGTTTGTCATCCAGCGCATGGGCGGGGAATTCAAATCGATGTTCCCGACCGACTACAATGGAACTCCCTACGACAGCTTGCCGATCATCCGAAATGTGAAGAACTTCTCCAACATTGACTATTCGTTCAATCTATCGGCCGGATATCCCGGCACGAAAGAGTGGGTGCTGGTGGGGGTGGATCAGTTCGGCTTTAAGATGGGAGCGGGGAACACGGCGGTTCAAACGACGGGAATGTACCCGTACCTGCGTTCCGGCCAGCTTATCGGCATTCTGGGCGGGATGAGCGGTGCGGCCGAATTCGAGGAAATCACGAAATACCGCGGCAAGGGGACCAAGTTCATGCTCTCCCAGTCGTTCTCGCATGTGGTGGTGGTGGTGTTCATCATCATCGGCAACGTCGCCTACATCATGTTCGAACGGGGCCGTGCGACGGAAAAGAAGAAGAAGGCCTGAGATGGAATCCGGATTGATGCACCACGTCGCGCTCTGGCTGGCCGCCTTTCTGACGCTCGGCATTTTCTCGTTTCTGTACCGCGACAACACCTGGTATAAGGTGTGCGAGGCCATATTCGTGGGTATTTCTGCCGGGTACTGGTTTGTCGCTTACTTCTGGGATAATCTTTATACCAAATTCTGGGTCGGCGTGTGGGTCACACCGATGGCGGATCGCCCCGACGACTGGTATGTGCTCTATGTCGGCGCGGCCCTCGGCATTTTGATGCTCTTGCGGCTGGTGCCCAAGGTCGGCTGGATTTCGCGCTGGCCGCTTGCCTTTATCGTCGGCGCTACCGCCGGATTGTACCTCGTCACCTACTTCGCGTCGAATGTCATGCTTCAGATCGAAGACACCGTGCGGCCGATTTTCGGAGCGGAAAATGACGCCCCCATCTACGAAATCATCGGGAATATTGTGGTGGCGGTCGGCACCTTCACGGGTCTGATTTACTTCTTCTTCTCCAAGGAACACCGGGGGGCCTTCGGCCGGGCGGCCAAAGTGGGCATATTCTTTCTGATGATAACCTTCGGTGCGTCGTTCGGATATACCGTCATGAGCCGCATGTCGCTTCTCATCGGACGGATGGACTTCCTGTTCAGCGACTGGCTGAAGTTGATCAAATGATGATGACAGGTATTGCGACATTGAGAGGAAGGAGCGTGCTCTTCAGGGTGGCCATCGCCTTCGCATGCCTGTTTATCATTGCCGGTGTGGCCGGCCAGCCGGCAGGGGACACCGCTTTGGCCGTGCAACAAACCATTGCACCGGTCACATCGCTGATTGCCACCAATCATGAATATGATAACGGCACTGGCATCGATCTCATCTGGGTTCCGTCAATCGATGATCGGCTGGCCCCCTCAAGAGTGACCGGATACGAGGTCTGGCGGTCGGTGGTCGGCGGGTCGGGGTCGAGAATCGCCGAGCTTCCCGCAGGCGCTAACAAATTTACCGACGAACAGTGTTCGCGCGAGAGCACTTATGTCTATTCGGTGGTTGCCATCTCAGTGGCAGGGAACGCCGTATCGATTTCCACGGCTCCGATTCAACCCGCGCGCGAATGGATTAATCTCCATCGCCTCAATCTGCTGGCTATCGCTTTTCTGGTCTCCGCCGCGGTGATTTACTTCATCCAGTCGGCCCGAAGCGGCAAGAAGCTGTTCGTGCGTAAGATTGCGGGACTCGACGCCGTTGATGATGCCATCGGGCGCGCCACCGAAATGGGACGCCCCATCCTGTTCATCCCCGGAATTCAGGATATGGATGATGTCCAGACTATTGCCGCGATCACCATTCTCGGTCGCGTGTCGCGCGTCGTGGCCGATTATGATACGAAAATCAAGATGCCGGTATCGCGGTCGCTGGTTATGACCGCCGCGCGCGAGACGATTAAGGCGTCGTACATGGCCGCGGGGCGTCCCGATGCCTACAACGATGATATGGTCTCGTATGTGACCGACGAGCAGTTCGGATATGTGGCGGCGGTCGATGGCATCATGGTCCGCGAAAAACCGGCCACCTGCTTCTACCTAGGCGCGTTCTTTGCCGAGTCGCTTATTCTGGCCGAAACCGGGAACTCCGTCGGCGCCATTCAAATCGCGGGCACCGCCATGCCGGCGCAGATTCCATTCTTTGTCGCCGCCTGTGATTTTGCGCTCATCGGCGAGGAACTGTTCGCCGCCTCCGCCTATCTGAGCAACGAACCGAAACAACTCGGTTCGCTCAAGGGGCAGGATGTCGGCAAGGCGGTGGCGCTGGTGGTGATCGTGGTCGGTACGATGGCCGCGACCATCGGCTCGGCGTGGGATGTGACGTTTATGAATCAGCTGTGGTCGGCTCTCAAAGTGGTCTTCCAGACGAATTGAGTTGATGATGAAGCGCGAAGTACCCCTGTTTATCACGTTTTTTGTCGGGACGCTTCTCATCGCGTCCGTGTTTATCCCGCCCGCCGAAAGCTGGGGGGAGAATTTTTCGGTTTACTTCGACATTATTGCAGTGTTCGCATTCTTTTTAGGCGGCGGGAATCTTCTTCGAATTCATCTGCAGAAAGTGGCCTCGAAGCGACCGGACTGGGGATACTCGATTGTCACCCTTGTCGCGTTTCTGGTGATGCTGGCGGCGGGGCTGTTCAAGCTTGGCAATCCCGGCGGCATATCAGGCAATTTGACGACTGCGCAGTCCTGGTTTCAGATTTTGTTTCAAAATATCATGTCGCCGCTCGGTTCAACGATGTATGCCCTGTTGGCCTTCTTTGTCGCCTCGGCGTCGTATCGGGCTTTCCGGGCCAAGAATCGTGATGCCACCATTCTTCTGGTTGCCGCTTTCATCATACTGCTTGGCCGGACGCCATTCGGCACGATGCTAACGTCGTGGATTCCGCCTCAGTATGATCTGTTGCAGGTTCCTAACCTGGCTATTTGGATCATGAGCGGTCCCAATCTGGCCGGCCAGCGTGCTATCATGATCGGAATCGGACTGGGAATCGTGTCCATGTCCCTTCGAATCCTGCTCGGGATCGAACGGACCTATCTGGGAGACGACCGATGACCGAAGCGCTCGTGGTTACCGGAACCAATCTGGGCGTGGTGATATCGCTCGCGTTGATCGCGGGCGGTGTTATCTGGTTGCTGGTCCGGTCGTTGAAGGGAAAGGAAGTCGAACGGCGGGTGATATTCGGTTTTGTTCTGATCGCCGTCTCAGCGCCGATCTTGTTTCCCATCACCTTTCACGAGCAGATTTCACCGGTGGTGAAGGCCGTGTTCGACAAGATTGAATCACTGCCGGCCGGCTCGACCGTGGCGATTTCGTTCGATTTTGATCCAGCCATGGCCCCGGAGGTTCAGCCGATGGCCAACGCCTTCACCCGGCACTGTTTCGCCAAAGGGCACAAAGTCGTTTTCTTGTCGATCTGGGCGACCGGGCAATCGCTTTTGACGAGCACACTCGACACCGTCGTTCGCCGCGAATTCCCGGAGAAACGCGAGAGGATTGACTGGGTCAATCTCGGCTATAAGGCAGGGAATCAGGGTGTGCTGAACGTTATCGTCAGCGACCTTCGGAAAATGTATCCCACCGATGTCAACGCGGTTCCTTTGGACAGCATTCCAATGTTGGCCGAGGTGAAGGCATTTCGGGATTTATCGTTGATTCTGGCGGTCGGTGGCGGTTTCCCCGGACCCAAAGAATGGGTTTTGTATGTCGGCGACCCGGGAAATGTCCCGATTGCCGCCGGCGCCGCCGCGGTGACCGCACCTCAACTATATCCCTACTATCCACGCCAATTAATTGGCATTCTGGGTGGGATCAAGAGCGCCGCCGAGTATGAATCTGCCATGGTCGACAAGTATCCGCAGTTTGATTCGGTCGACAAACCGGGTCTTCGCATGATGGGGCCGCAAACGCTGGCCCATATGGTTATCATGATGTTCATCATCATCGGGAATATTGTGTTCTTCCGGTCGAAACGGATGAGGTCCCAACTTTGAAGCGATCCACCTATATCGTCATGGCCGTTATGGCCCTGCTTTTTGCCGTAAGCTGGTATTTCAAGGCGGCCACTTATCACGGAAATGTCATGTCGCCTTTGGTGGCCGGATTCATGATCACGCTGGCCGCCTTTCTGACGCTTGCCATCATTTCATTCGTGTATCAGGATAATCCGTTCTATAAATTCGCCGAGCATCTGTTTGTCGGTATTTCTGCGGCATTCTGGATGTGCCAGAGTTTCTGGTCAACGATAGTCGGGAATCTGATCCCGCGAATATCGACGGGGTTGTCAAAATACTTCGGCCAGCCCTACCGGGACGAGCCGTGGAACTTTGTGTACTGGTTGCCGGTGATTCTCGGGATTTTACTGCTTTTGCGCTTATCCTCGAAGATCGGCTGGGTTTCCCGATGGGCCCTGGCGTTCATTGTCGGAACGACCGCAGGGCTCAGCTTCATTCGGTATCTGCGCTCCGATTTTATGGAGCAGATTTCGTCCACCATGGTCCCTTTGCTTGCCGCAGGCAACTCAGGCGAATCATTGCTTTCCAATATCACACTTTCCGCCACCGGCCCGTTTGTCGCCATGCTTACCAACTGGGTGATTTTTCTTGGCGTCATCTGTGGAATTGTGTACTTTTTCTTTTCGAAAGAACATACCGGTCTGTTTGGCCGGGCCTCGCGGGTGGGGATCTGGATTTTAATGATCACCTTCGGCGCGGCGTTCGGATATACGGTGATGGGCCGAATTACGCTTTTAGTGGGTCGGCTCACCTTTTTGTACAAGGACTGGCTGGGATTGATAAGTTAGGTTGATTCCCTTCCGAGGGAGGGTTGCATATGAAACGAATACTGCTCACAACGACTTTCCTGCTTCTCTTGATGGGCGTGGCGTCAGCTCAGGCGGATTCCGCGGCTCCGTCGCCGCCGGCCCCGCCGACCGGCGTGAAGGCGGTCGATAAGCCCAATGATCACGGACACGCGGTGAACATATCGTGGGACATGTCGCCCGATGACGGCAAAGGGGCCAATTCCGTCGTGACGTACGATGTGTTTCGCTGGATCCCCGCGTACATGGATAGCGTGGCGCAGATTCGCGCTGGACTGAGCGGCATTCGAGATACCATAAACATTCTCGATCGGGCCAATCGGAAATGGTCGGTCCTTGAAGAGCATCTGACCGGTGATTCCGCCAAACTTGCGAATGATTCGGTGGTGGCGGCCCAGCGCATTCCCCAGTTGCGCGCCGATCTGAAACGTTTCCGGCAGGTGCTGGCCTCGGCGGTCGAGCGCCTTCCCGAGGCCCACAAGACATATCCTGAGAACGGCTCGTGGCGACGAGTCGGCACAGTGCCCGCCGGACAGGGAAAGTACTCCAATGTTGGATCAAAGGAATACGAAGAACCGGACTACCTGCCCGACTTCAGTGATTTCTATTATAGGGTCGATGCTGTCGGGGTTGTGTCCACCACCCGGTCGTCATCCGAAGTCAGCGCCCCGGTCCATAGTTCCGGTCAGTGGTTCAACACCGGTCGAACCACCGTCCTGGTATTTGTGCTCGCCTTTGGGTTCCTGACCGTCCTGTTCGTGCGCAAAGCGAGGGCGGGACATGATCTGTATGTCCGCCCGCTGGCGGGTATCGATGCGGTCGATGACGCCATCGGCCGGGCCACCGAAATGGGCCGTCCGATCCTGTATCTCCTGGGCGCGGGGACAGCCGCCGATATTGCCACCATCGCGTCATTCACGATTCTGGCCCGCGTGTCGAAGAAAGTCGCCGAATACCAGACCACTCTGATCGTCCCCTGTTATGATCCGATCGTCATGTCGATCGCGCAGGATATTGTCAAGACCGGCTACAGCGACGCGGGTCGCCCCGATGCCTACAAAGAGGACATGGTCTTCTTCATCACCCAGTCGCAGTTTGCCTATGTGGCGGCGGTCAACGGCATCATGATCCGCGACCTGCCGGCCACCAATCTGTATATGGGGAAGTTCTACGCCGAGTCGCTGATCTTCGCGGAAACCGGCGCTCTCGCCGGATCGATCCAGATCGCCGGCACCGATGAAGTCGCCCAGCTTCCGTTCTTTGTGGTCGCCTGCGACTACACGTTGATCGGCGAAGAATTGTTCGCGGCCTCGGCCTATCTCGGGCGCGAGCCGCTTCTGCTGGGTACCCTGAAAGCCCAGGACTACGCGAAAGCCGCCGTGCTACTCCTTGCCATCGTCGGTTTGCTGGCGGTGAACGTCGGGCATGAAGCAAACGTGGAATGGCTGATGAAATTCAAAGAACTCTTCAAAGTGATCGATTAGGGGAGAAGGACAGATGAGAAGACAACTCCCGTTCATATTAGTGTTCGCATTCGGCCTGTTCATGATTTTCCAGTACTTTGTGCCGCACGAGTCCTCGGAGCGGGCCTATGAATTCCTGCTTGATTGGACCACCATCATCGGGATCTTCGCCCTGGCCGTCGGTATCTGGTCGCTCGTGAGTGTGACAATAGAGAAGATCAAACTGCGCAAGCCGGCCTGGCAGTACTCGTTTTTTACCCTGGCCGGATTGTTCCTGATGATCTTGTTCGGGTTCACCGCCAAGGTTGACGGCCATTGGGGATTTCACTTCTATACGTCGGAAGGACTGCAGAATCCGATGTTCCGCAGTTTCTTCGACTACATTCTCACGCCGATTCAGGCGACCATGTTTTCGATGCTGGCCTTTTTCATCGCATCGGCGGCCTACCGGGCGTTTCGCGCTCGCAATGTGCTGGCGACGCTTTTGCTGATCGCGGCCCTTATCATGATGATGAGATTCAATCCGTTCCTCGGCCCGGTCGGTCCCCTGTTCGAAAAGACGGCCAACTGGCTTCTCAATGTTCCCAGTCTGGCGGCCAACCGGGCGATCATTATCGGCATCGGGCTGGGCATGGTGGCCACCGCCCTCAAAGTCATTCTGGGCATCGAACGCGGCTACATGGGGAAGTAGGAAGGTGATACTATGATAACGTATGACAAACTGATGTCCCTCGACCGTCGCTGGGTCTTCCTCTTTCTCGCGCTCGTGTGCGTTGGCGCCTATATCTCGAGCGTCGAGGTGCCGCTACGCGTCAACAAGGAAGTGAACAAGATTTACAACTTTATCGATACGCTCAAGCCCGGCCAGATCGTGTTCATCGCGATCGACTACGACCCCAGCAGTCAGGCCGAATTGCACCCGATGACCTACGCCCTCTCCGAGCAGTGTTTCCGCAAAGGGATCAAGGTGATCTATACCGCCCTGTCCCAGAACGGCCCCGGCATGGCCGACCAGGCGATCCGGGATATCGGCGATTCCATGAAAGTTGACCGCACATACAACGGCGTGACCTACAAAGGGCGGGCGATCAAGAGCGGCGTCGATTATGTGTTCCTCGGCTACAAGGCGTATTTCGCGATACAGATATTGTCGATGGGACAGGACTTCCGCCTGCCCTTCCCGCAGGACTATTACGGCAAGCCGCTTGACTCGCTACCCATGATGAACGGCGTGCGAAACTACAGCCAGATCGCCTGTGTAGTCGATATCGGCGCCGGGAATATCACCGATGCCTGGATCAGCTACGGTCAGGGGCGCTTCGGATTCCCCATGGCCCTCGGGACGACCGGCGTCATGGCCCCCATCTATTATCCGTATCTCAATTCGGGACAGCTGATGGGCATTATGGGTGGACTGCTCGGCGCCGCCCAGTACGAGCAGTTGTGCGACAATCCGGGGCTGGCCAAGGACGGTATGCGAGTCCAGTTGTTCGGACATATGGTGATCATTCTGTTTATTATCGTTGGCAATATCGGGTTCTTCATGAGCCGGGCCGCCAAGAAGAGAGAAGGGAGGTAACAGATGGAACTTGGAACTTTTCTGTGGACCACGGTCGGGGCATTCCTCACCCTGGCCACCTTCTCGTTCCTCTACCGGGACAACCCTTTCTACAAGATTGCCGAGCATCTGGTGGTCGGTGTTTCCGCCGGATACTTTGTCGTCATCCTCTGGCACAATAATCTGGTTCCGAATTTGTTCCGACGGCTCGGCGACGGCGACTGGTTCTATCTCTGGCTCAATTCATCCAAACCCTGGTACTGGATTCCGTTTATTCTCGGCCTGCTGATGTTCACCCGCTTCA
>JACRAV010000105.1 GCA_016213305.1 Candidatus Zixiibacteriota bacterium
ATACGGATGGTATTACCGAGGCGCTCAACCGAGATGGGAAACAGTACGGTTTTGATCGTCTGCGAAACTTCTTCCACGACGAGCTGAAGCATAAGGCGGTCCCGTCGGCCACGCTGTCCGACCGGTTGATCAATGAGATCGACAATTTTTGCGGGGTGGGGAAACAGAACGACGATATCACATTCATTGTGGCGCGGATGGACCGGGAACGCTTGCCTGACGCCCATGTCAGCGGGCGGAGCATGGATATGACCGAGCCGAAGGCGGACAGCGCGCCGGAGTGATAATCTGCTTGCCAGGGTGCCGGTGACCGGTTATACTCTGCTCACGGGAATGTTCGATTCGAGTCGACCGCATGGAAAATATACAGATATCGTTATCCGAAACGGATTCCGACCGGCAGGTATCGCATGTCCGGGTGGACGGGGTGATCGACACCCTCACCGCCAGCGAGCTGGAAGAGGTGATTGATTCCCTTTTGAAGCGACATCGGTACCGGATCGTGATCGACCTGGCCGGTGTGGACTATATTTCCTCGGCGGGCTGGGGCATATTCATTTCGCATATCCGGGATGTCCGGGCCAACAATGGGGATATCAAGCTCTCCGGAATGGTGTCGGACGTGTATGAGATATTTCAGCTCCTTGAATTCGATAATATACTGCAGGCCTTCGCCTCGGTGGACGAAGCCACCCGGTCCTTTCCGGTCGCCGAATCAGGCGACGGGCTAAAAAAAAAAGGGTCTGAAGTAACCCGATACCGGGTGCTCACGGGCGCGGTTCCGGAGAGCGATTTTTCCCCCTCCGAAGATTCGCCCCTGTTCGTGGGTCCGGCGGGAGTGACGGGAATCGATGTCGAGTCGGCGGTGCTACAGATGGTGCGCCGCGACCCGTTTGCCACGATAAGTGAGATTGTTTTTGAAACCAATCGCCGCCAGGCCGACCAGCAAGTGGGCTGGTGGCAGGTTTTCGGTATGCTGAGGCGGCACCGCCTTCTGAGGCGACGGTCGCGGTTTCGATATGCCTGGCGACGTGGCTGAGCGTCAATAACCGACGCGCGGCCGGTTGTCCCTTGACAGTGCGCTGATATTCTATCGGGAGAGGGATGGATACCGTTCTCTTGACTCTTGGAGGAGTGGCCCTGGGCGCGGCGGCGGCATGGTGGCTGGCGACGGCCCGCCGTAAGAAGACTTCTCACCATTCACTCAGCACCGACGCGGCTCTGGCAGCGCTGGTGCGGGTCCCCTCACCCGCGCACGGGCTGGAGGTGGTGTTCGGATTTCTTCGCGACCAATATCAATGTGATCGGATACTCTTCCTCGGCAAACATCGCCGATTTCTCCAGGTGGATGCGCTTCACGGATTGCCGGAGTCGATTCGCCAGGATATCCGCATACAATACCAGCCCTCGATGGTGCGGGCGTGCGTTCAATCTTTCGAGCCGAGAACTATCGACCATCTTCGGGGGATGGCCCCGGAGCAAGTCTGGCGAAGTATCCAGAACTGCCGATTCAGCCATTGCATGCCGGTATTCTGGGGCGAGCATGTGTACGGCCTCCTTCTGATTCATATCCCGGAGTCGAGACATGGGGAGGTTAAACAGTTGAGCGCAATCGCCCAGGCGCTGGCCGCGGTGTACCATTTGCAGTGGAGCCGGCAGAGTGCGGCGCGAACGGCGGGCGATCCATCGGCGACAACGCATGAAAACGACGTGGCCCGGCCGGCGCGCCAGATCCTGAAGCTGGTGCGTCACCGAAATCCCGAGACGGTGGTGCGCAAGCTGATCAGCGCCGCGCAGTCGGATATCGGGCTGGAGCGGTTTGTCTGTGTGTACGAACCCCGTGAGAAAGGGGATGAGTTGCAACTGGTCGCGGGCGGGATTGATCGGGCGGTGAAGATTCCGGGGCAGGACCAATTCGAGGGGCTGGTTGACATGCTGTCGTCGGACAAACCGACTTCGGTTTCCCCGCTGTCGTCCGGTTCCGGAGCAGTATCCGATCTGGGGAAGGCGTTTGTGGACGAGGGGATATCGCACGCCGTGTTGTTCCATTTGTCCCCCGAGCGCCGCGGGATTTTCGCGTGGAGCGATAAGAAACCGGCCGAACTGGTCACACGCCGATTGAGCGTATTCCGGGGGGCGGCTGAGGACCTTCTGGAAAATGCCGAGTCTTTCGAGAAGATCGAGGAACTGTCGCAGACGGATTCGCTGACCGGATTATATAACCATCGGTATTTCCAGTTGCGGCTCGCGGAGGAAGTGAACCGGGCGCGGCGATACAAGCGATCCCTTGGCCTGGTGATGATCGATCTCGATCTTTTGAAATCCATCAACGATGTTCACGGTCACCAGGTCGGCGACGCCATTCTCCAGCAGGTGGGGGCGGTCCTGAAAAGTTCGGTCCGGGAGATTGACGTGATCGCGCGGTACGGCGGCGACGAGTTTTGTGTGATCATGCCGGAAGCCGATCAGGGGACATGCGAGCTGTTCATGGCCCGGCTTCGAAGCGAACTGGCCGCGAAGAGATTTCAATCGCCCAATACCGAGCAGACGCTGACCTGCACGATCTCGCTGGGTGCGGCGGTTTTCCCGGAACTGGCGAACGACGCGCAAAAGCTGGTATTCGGGGCCGACATGGCCCTGCTCAAAGCCAAGGAGCAGGGGCGCAACACGTTCGTGGTCTTCGGACAGAAGTGACCGCCGTCATCTAACCCTTTGACAAGCCGGATTTTATGCTTTACTGGGCGGGCGGTGAGCCGGTATATTTTCCCGAATAAATTCAGTCCGTGCATATGCCGATTTGTAACTGTGGATGGATGAAAGAAGGATGCAATACATGTCGCGTACCGTTTTCCGACAAGTGAGCATGATGCTGACCGCGTGTGCCCTGGTGACGATCATGGCCGGTGCGGCTGGGGCCAAAGATTATCTGATCGGTCCGGATGATGTTCTCGATATCCGCTTCTGGCAGAAGCCGCAGTTCAACGCGACCGTGCGGGTCGATGCGGCCGGGAAGATCGCGCTGGATATTCTCGGTCAGACGACAGCCGCCGGGAAGACGATCGAAGAACTGCAAAATGACATAGTCCGACTCATTTCCCGGTTCGACAAGGATATATCGCAGGTGGTGGTCCGGGTGGCCACGTACAACTACAATTACGTGTATGTGACCGGCCAGGCGAGAACGCCGGGGAAGAGGTCGTTCGAGGAGATCCCCGATCTATGGACGATTATCAATGAGGCGGGCGGGGCCAACGAACTGGGTGATTTAAGCCGGGTGACGATCATTCGCGGTGGCGCGGATGCGGGGAAAATCGAGTATGCAAATGTGAGTGAGGCGCTGGCGACCGGGCGCCTGGACCAACTGCCGAAGATTCGCCGCGAGGATACCATCGAGATCCCGAGGTCCCCGGCCAGCATTCCCCAGCCGTCGCTGGCCCAGGGAGCCGCTCAGAAGAACTTCGTCTATGTCGTGGGCGCCGTCATGCGCCCGGGACCGGTTGAATTTCAGGAAAATTCGGATCTTCTTGATCTGCTGGCGCTGGCCGGCGGTCCGACCCCGACGGCCGACCTGAAGAAATCGAAACTTATCACCAAAGATGGTTATTACGCTCAGACTTTGCAGGTGAACTTGGACGAGTATGCGAAGACCGGCCGTCCGGCCCGGTACATCGTCCGCAAGGAGGACACCTTTGTGGTGCCGGTGCGAAGCGCCGGATTTCTGGGCGGGAGTCTGGGCACGGTCGCGGCCGTGGCCGGAACCGCAACCACGATATTTCTTTTGATCGACCGATTCACGAACAACGACAACCGGGTTCGATAGGGCGGGACGCACCGGAGGCGGACATCAGATGGAAACGTATCGCGTATCAAGCAAGGTTCGGGACCACGAACGCGAGTATCTCATTCAGACGATGAACGACGCCCATGTGAGCGCCGTGTCAACCATCGTCTATGTCAACGGCGTCCAGAAGGAAATCTCCAATTGTCCGCATCCGGCGGAAGTATCGCCGCAGGAGATTCTGTCGCTGGTCAAGGTGACGCACGGCGAGAAGAAGAAGGAAATCGAGACGCTTCTTCAGGCCTACCATCGGGCGATCACCAGCACGTCGCCGGACATGGCGTATCATCTGGGGCTGGCGTTCTTTTTCAAGGGGTTCATCGACGAGGCGCATCAACTGTTTTCGGCGGCGGTGTCGTCGAAGGCGGACTATCACGAGGCGCTCAACTACCTGGGGCTGAGCGAAACGGCGCTCGGCCGGAATGATCTGGCAATCGAAGCGCTGTCGCGGGCGGTGGAACTTCGTCCCGCATACGCCGACTACCGCAATAATCTGGGAGAAGTGTTTCTGGACAACAACGTCCCCACGCGGGCGATTCTCGAGTTTGAGCAGGCGATCGGCATCAATATGTATTATGCGGACGCCTACCTGAATCTGGGCCTGGCGTACCTTCAGCAGGAGTTGACGTCGCCGACCAAATCCGGCCCTTCGGCGGCGCTGGGCCGCATCTCGGACAGTCTGCGCAAAGCCGCGCTTATTCATCCGGGGTACGGCACTCCGCAGTACGAGGAAGGCCTGTCGGCCGTGGCCGCCGGGGACCTCCTGCGTGCCTTCGCGGTCTTCAAGCGGATCCGCGAGACCCGAAAGGAAAATCACCGGCAGGAATTTTCGTCGTTCTACATGAGATTCGTGGCGTTTCCCGATCTGGTGTCGGAAAAAGTGGTCACGGAACGCATCGAATTTCTCAAAGGCGAAATCGCCAAAAATCCGAACTATGTCGATCTGCACGCGGAACTCGGACATTGCTTCTTAGAGCAGGCCCGGTTGTCCTGGCAACAGGCGATCGAGGAGTTCCGCCACAGTTCGGAAATTAACCCGAGTCTGGTCAAACTGCGCTCCACGCTGGAGACGGCCGAAAAGGTGTATGTCGCCATTTCGCAGGCCTTGACTCGCATTTCGGAAAAAGGGTGATCTGGTATGTCCAACGGTGTGTCCATTATCGACTTTTACAACATGGAGACCGATTTCGCCACCGAATTTCGTCGCCTTCTGCACAACATCCGTAACCTGCAGGGTGACGCCGACCTGAAGTCCATCATGGTGACCTCGGCCATGCTCGCGGAGGGGAAATCGACCGTAGCCGCCTTCCTGGCGCTGACGGCGGCGAAGAAAGGGATGAAGTCGCTTTTGCTGGACGCCGATCTGCGGCGTCCCACGGCGCATCGCTTGTTCGGCATGGATCGCGACAACGGTCTTGCTGAGGTGCTCTCGGGCGAGACAACTGTTAAGAGTGTCATCCGCAAGACGTCGCTGGAAAAGTTCGACATCATCACCGCGGGTCGGGCGGTGCCCAATCCTTCGGAATTGTTCGATTCCCGCGCCATCGGAAATGTCATCACCGAGATGAAATTCTATTACGATCTGATCGTGATCGACTCGCCGCCGGTCATCCCGGTGTCGGACCCGATGCTGTTGGCGCAGGAGGTTGACGGGGTTCTTCTGGTGGTCAAGGCGGGGGCGACCCAGCGCGAGGTGGTCAGCCGGGCCACCGATATCCTCCGGTCGCAAAGCCGCAAACTGCTGGGCGTGGTGCTTAACAACATGACCAACCAGTTGCCGTACTATTACGATTACAGCCATTACGGGTACGATTACGCACCGCGGCCAAAGGACCTGGCCAGGTCGAAATCCAAACGGTCCAGGCGTGACCAGGGCGAGGCGGTCGAAGATCAGCCGCCCGCCGACAAATCATCCCGACAATAACCGGCCCCACGGCAGGTTTGGCGATCATGACCACGCGGAATATTCTCACGGTCGATCTCGAAGAGTGGTTCGTGGTCGAGGCGCTCGCGGGGCGATACCCGCAGGATCGCTGGCCGAGTCTCACGCCCACGGTCACGCGGAACACCCATCGGCTTCTCGATTTATTCCACCGCAAAAAATGCCACGCCACTTTCTTTGTGCTGGGCTGGTGTGCCGAGCGATA
Source organism: Candidatus Zixiibacteriota bacterium (assembly GCA_016213305.1). GTDB lineage: Bacteria > Zixibacteria > MSB-5A5 > GN15 > FEB-12 > JACRAV01. Next base: position 5,986 of record JACRAV010000105.1, read on the forward strand.
CCCGCAGTTGATGCGCGAGATTGTCGATGCCGGACACGAAATCGGATGTCACAGCTTTCATCACGTCCGGGTTGACGCCATGACGGCGGAGCAGTTCCGCGAGGATACCCGCCGGGTGCAGGCGATCGTGGCCGAGGCCACGGGCGTCAAACCGATCGGATACCGCGCGCCGAGCTGGTCGCTCAATCCGTCAACGTCGTGGGCGTTTGACATTCTCGGCGAACTGGGATTTACATACGATTCCTCGATCTTCCCGATCAAACACGATCTGTACGGCGTGCCGCAGGCGCCGCGACGGGCGTTTCGGATGAGTCTTTCGGGCGGAAGATATCTGTGGGAAGTGCCGGCTTCGACGGTGCGTTTTCTCGGCCAGAATCTGCCGGTCACGGGGGGCGGGTACTTACGGCATTCGCCGTATTGGTATTCGAAGGCGATGGTGCGAAAATTGAATCACGAGGGTATGCCGGCGGTGGTGTATATCCACCCGTGGGAGCTTGACCCGGACCTTCCGAAGATCGAAGGACTGACGGCGGTTCAGAGGTTTCGGACCTATGGCTCGACTTCGGTGCTGGCGATGAAACTGGAACGGTTGTTGGACGATTTTGACTTCACGCCGATGGGGGAGTATGTGGTATCGCTGACGCGGCGCAAGATCGGGTTTGAGTCGGAGTAGGGTGGCTTTCGGACAGTTCGGCCCATTTTGGGCTTGACAAATTCGCCTATCCGGCGAAATTGAATCGTATATCAGTCATAGGGATTGCATGAGAGCCGGAATCGTACGAGACATTGGTTTGCTCGCGCTGGTGGCCATGGGAGTCGAAATCACGGCAGGTGTGATCTGCTGATAAGAGTCCGGAGAGTGTCATGAGATATCCGGGTGTCAGGTATGATGGATCGATCGGGGCGGTATGGCTTTTGGTGGTAGTGTTGTCGGTTTCGTGGCCGATCCGGGGAGGCGAGCCGCCGGAGAGAGTTGTTGATTCCGCCCAGATTGACCGGAAACCAACAACTCAATCCCCTTCCAATCCCGGTGACTTTTTCCCAAATACCGTGGGATCAGTGTGGCGTTATGCGGCCGGCGAATACACCGGGCTTGGCGATTTGCAGTTTAACGATACCGCCGTGTACACGCTTACTCAGATCATCACTGACTCGATAGGAAACAAATACGCGGAAAAGAAACTAACATGGCTGGAGTTGGGTTGGGTTCCTCGCTATTACTACGAACGCAGAGACAACGATACTTTATCGGTTTTTTGGGGAGCCATACCTCCCGGAGGATTCGGGTTCATTTACAATATGTTTGTCCTCCCCTTTGACAGCGGCCGGGCCTGGGCGAATACTACCTTCGGTGGAGCCGTAGATTCCCTGTGGGTGGTTGGCTTTGAAGATGTCACGGTCCCGGCGGGGAGCTTCCCATCGGCGGTACACATTAAGCGACGCTTTGACGAGTTAAATGGTCACCTTCGCGCCGACTACTGGATTATAGCTGGGGTTGGTATTGTGAAGACGAGTGAGGTCAGCTTCAGGGCGCCGTCTATTCGGGATGGGGCATGGACATATGAACTGATCTCTTGTCGGATTGTCGAGCCTTACAATTGTCCGTGTCTCAGAGTGGGGAATGTCGATTGCGATCCGGGTAACATTGTAGATGTCGCCGATTTATCGGCCCTGATCGACAATCTGTTCATTTCCATCGCCCCGTCATGCTGTGACACACAGGCCGACATCGACGGCGTACCCGGCATTGATATTTCGGACATCTCGGCGCTCATAGACCATTTGTTCATCAGCTTTAGAGCGCTGAGAGAGTGTTCCTAGGTCCTTGTGGCCCAGAGCTTGCTCTGGGTTCCGTACACTTGTTCGCCTCGTTGTATTGCATCGATACCCCCGTCCTTGTCGGCGGACAG
>JACRAV010000106.1 GCA_016213305.1 Candidatus Zixiibacteriota bacterium
CTCTTGGAATATCGCAAGAGCACATCGCGGCAATTTGGGAAATTCACCTTTATATGGCTCTTGGGATTTGACCGCCGCCATGAGATTTCGTTTCTGAAGTTATCCGGCCCGAATATAGCATCCATGAGCATCTTCAAATAGTGGCTCGCGGTTGGATCACAATGTAAGTAGATACTGCCAGTCGGTTTCAGGGCGCGCCGCAATTCCGCTAAGCGCGGCGCCATCATAGACAGATACGCCAACATGTCGGTATCACCCAAGAATGCACGGAAGCCCTGCATTGCCAGTGAGACCTTGCCGCCAGCTTCGACTATTTCCTGATACGCCAAGGCCGCCGCCTCATCCCATCGCCACGTATCTTCGAAAGCTCGGATTTGCGCCGCGGAGCGAGTACCATCTTGTTCACGAAACAGGACGTTGTAATTCTGAGCGCTGTTAAAAGGCGGGTCCAGATAGATTAGATCAACCGATTCATCGGCGACGTATCGGCGTAGCACATCCAGATTATCACCATAATAGAGCAGATTACTCATTGCGGCTCCCTTGGAAATCCGCGACGAGGATGCCGATTTTTTCAAGAGCTTGATCAAGTCCGGACATGAGACCGTGCTTTCATAAGGCCCAGTGTTTATAATAAGATACAAGACCTCAACGCTTTCGGCAACCGGGGGTTACCAAGATGTGATGATGGCCGGGTGAGGTCACCCGGCCTGCCTGTTTCTCGGGCAATACACGAGCCTGACACTCAAGACGTAACGCCACATTAATCCTCCGCTACTGCAACCTTGGCTCCTCCCTATCGTACTAACAAAGCAGATAGTGTGTCCAATCCCGTAGGAGGTCTCCGGCATGGTGAAGAAAATTTCCATTATAACGGTTATCCTGATTGTCGTGGTCGGCGCGGTGTTCCTGTTCGCGCGCGACGGATCGGCCAAGAAAGACGACGGTCCCAAGACGGTGGCGGTCGCCAAGGGATCGATTGTTGACAAGGCGCTGGCGGTCGGCCGGATCGACCCGAAACGTCAAATTTCGGTCAAGTCCAAGTTGGCCGGGATTATAAAGAAGACGCATGTGGAAATCGGCGACCGGGTGAAGGTGGGTGACCCCCTGTTCACCATCGCCCCCGATCCCACCCCGCTTGAGTTCGCCGAGGCCAAGCGCCAGGTCGAACTGGCGCAGGTGACGTTCGACAACCAGAAACTTCAGATGGACCGCAAGAGTTCACTTAAGGACAAACAGCTCATCTCCAATCAGGAGTGGGAAGTTCAGAAGTCGCAATTCGAGGAAGCAGGGCTTCGCCTGAAGCTGGCCCGCGAGAAGCTGGCGTTGATCGAAACCGGCCACACCGAAGAGGCCGACCGTCAGGTTGATAATGTCATCAAATCGACGGTGAACGGCACGGTGTTGACGCTGGCCGTGGAGGAAGGGGACCCGGTGGTGCCTTTGACCACCTATCAGGCGGGCACCGATCTGATGACGATCGCCTATATGGAAGACCTCATTTTCAAGGGGAATGTCGATGAAATCGATGTCGGCAAGCTGTACGAGGGGATGCCGGTGGAGATCGAAGTTGGCGCCATTCCCAACCAGAAGATCACCGGAACGCTGATCAAGGTATCGCCCAAGGCGCACAAAGAAGAGGGTTCGACGCTGTTCGAAGTCGAAATTCAGATAGCGAATATCGGCGACAAACCGCTTCGCGCCGGGTATTCGGCCAATGCCAATATCATCATCACCAAAAAAGATTCGGTTTTGGTGGTGCCGGAACGGCTGGTGAAAGTGGCCGACTCGGTGTCGACGGTCGAGGTGAAGGACTCGCTGGGACAGATCGCCACGCGGACGATCAAGACCGGGTTGTCGGATGGCATCAATCTCGAGGTGACCGAGGGACTCAAAGAGGGGGAAAAGATCGTGGAACGCCCGCCTAAAGAGATCAAGGCCACCGACTGAAAGTGACTGCGAGTCGCCCGTGATACGCCTGCACATATTCAAGCAGTTCTTCAACGACATGCGGCGCCAGAAACTCCGCACGGCGATGACCACCTTCGGCATCTTCTGGGGGACCTGCTCGATTGTCCTGCTGTTCGCCTTCGGACAGGGACTGCGCGAGCAACAGATCAAATCCCAGAAGGGACTGGGCGAGAATATCGCCATCTACTGGCCGGGGGTGACCTCGATGGAGTTCAAGGGGCTTCCCCGCGGACGGCGGGTGAATTTCACCGAGGACGACGTGTCGATGATCAAGACCCGCGCCACGACGATAAGTTGCATCTCACCGGAATATTCCAAGTGGAACTGCACGATGAAGGTCGGCAAGAACACCCAGTTGCGGAACATCTGCGGCGTCTGGCCGGAGTTCGGCGATATGCGCAACCTGATCCCCGACGAAGGTTCCCGGTTCATCAATGACGCCGACCAGACCGAACGGAGACGGGTGGTGTTCATCGGCGATCTGCTCAAGAAAGACTTATTCCCCGATCAGGACGCAGTCGGCCAGACTATCCTGATCAACGGCGCGCCGTTCACGGTGGTCGGGGTGATGAAGCCGAAGAAGCAGGACTCCTCGTACAACGGCCGCGATTCGCGCAAAGGGTACATCCCGGCTTCCACCTTCACCGCCATGTATTCCAACCGGTACTTAAACGACTTCGTGGTGCAGTGCAAGCCGGAGGAAGTCATGGCGAACACTCGCAAGGAAATCCTGACCATTATGGGCGGCAAGTACCGGTTTGATCCGTCGGACAAAGAGGCGTTACAGGTGTGGGATACGACCGAGGGAATAGCGTTTCTCAAGACGTTCTTCCTCGCCTTCCAGTATTTTCTGGTCGGGATCGGCGTAGCCACCCTCATCACCGGCGGGATCGGTGTGTCGAACATCATGCATGTGGTGCTGGAAGAGCGCACCAAGGAAATCGGGATCAAGATGGCCCTGGGGGCGCGCAAGAGTTATGTGCTCGGACAGTTCATGGTCGAAACGCTCATGATCACCTGCGTGGGGGGATTTCTGGGGTTCGCCTTTGCCGCCACCATCGTGAAACTCATCCCGCTCTTGAAATTGGAAGACTACATCGGCGTCCCGACAATCAACATGTGGGGAAGCTTGCTGATGACGCTCCTGTTGGGCGTAATCGGCTGTCTGGCAGGGATATTCCCGGCCCGGCGCGCCGCCAACCTTCAACCGGTCCAGGCGCTCAAGCTGTTCTGATATGCAGTGGTCAACGATATACAACGTTTTCGTGCGTGATTTCCGCAAACAGAAGAAGCGGATCACGCTGACGATTATTGCCCTCTGCTGGGGGACGATTTCGATCATGCTCCTGCTCGGTTTCGGCGAAGGACTCCGTAATCAGCTACTCATTAATAGCAAGGGAATGGGCGACAAGATCGCCGTCATCTGGCCCGGCTCCACCAGCATCCCGTACAAAGGTCTGGGCAAGGGCCGCCCCCTGCACTATCTCCCGGAGGATATCGAGTATCTGAAAACCCGCGTGCCGGAACTTGAAGAGGTCGGCGGCGAATATCACCGGTGGGGAGTAACGGTCAAGAACGGCGACAAAGTGGTGAGCGAGCATGTCAACGGCGTGACTCCCAATTACGAATTTCTCCGCAACCATATCGCCCAGATGGGCGGGCGGATGATCAACGACGCCGACGTGAAAGCGAAGCGGCGGGTGGCGTTTCTGGGCGATGCGCTCAAAGACCGGCTGTTCGGCGCCGAGGACCCGGTCGGAAAGATCATTCTGGTGCAGGGGATGCCGTTCACCGTGGTCGGCGTGCAGATTCACAAGATGCAGATGAACTCGTACAGCGGC
>JACRAV010000109.1 GCA_016213305.1 Candidatus Zixiibacteriota bacterium
ACAATGCCTTTGCCCCAGAATGGTTTTGCCAGCCAATATCCAATTTCGGTTAACCGGTTCTTCTCGTCGATTCTATGCACGCCCACCGCTCCGATTACCCGGCCGCTCGATTTGTCAACGATGGCGAACACAATGTTATGGGCGCGCGTTTTCGGGGCGGGGACCCGGCGCATGAACTCCCGGAAGTCGTCACGGGTGTAGGGGTGGGGAATGTACGTGTACCGCGTGACCTCGCGGCTTTTCAGGTACTGTACCAGGTCGGCCTCATCGGACATTCGGTATGTCCTCAGGATCAGCCGATCGGTCTCAAAGCGTGGGGATTTTTGCCTTTTCATATGCGCTTACCGGCTCCGCTGGCTCCGTCCAAATGATTATTTGACTGGCTCTTAGCGCGGACGTATATTGCCGCGACAACGAGGGAAGGAAAGTATGAAATCACGGCCCGTCAAGGCCGCGCGCGGTCAAAAATTATCATGCAAAGGATGGCACCAGGAGGCCGCCCTGCGCATGATCAGCAATAATCTTGACGCCGAAGTCGCCGAGAAACCGGAAGAATTGATCGTTTATGGCGGCTCCGGCAAGGCGGCCCGCAATTGGGCGTCGTTTGACGCCATCGTCAAATCCCTCAAATCGCTCGACAACGACGAGACCCTGCTGGTCCAGTCGGGGAAGCCGGTCGGCATCTTCCGCACCCACGAATACGCGCCGCGGGTGCTCATCGCCAATTCGCATCTGGTTCCGCGCTGGGCGACCTGGGAGAAGTTTCGCCAGCTCGAAAAGCTGGGACTCATCATGTATGGCCAGATGACTGCCGGCAGTTGGATTTATATCGGCAGTCAGGGGATTATTCAGGGGACATACGAGACGCTTCACTCCGTCGGAGAAAAACATTTCGGTGGTGATCTGACCGGGCGCTGGCTGTTGACCGGCGGGATGGGCGGGATGGGCGGCGCTCAGCCGCTGGCGGCGACCATGGCCGGGGCCTCGGCATTGGTGGTCGAGATCGATGAGGCGCGGATCAATCGCCGGATCGCGATCGGGCTATGCGATGTCAAGGTGAAAACGCTCGACAAGGCGATCAAGCTGATCAAGGATCACAATAAGGCGCGCCAACCGGTGTCGATCGGTCTGGTGGGGAATTGCGCCGAAGTATTTCCGGAAATTTTCCGACGCGGCATTATCCCGGATATTGTCACCGACCAGACCTCGGCCCACGACGAGTTGAACGGGTACATCCCCGAAGGGCTGACGGTTGCCGAGGCGATGCGGCTTCGCAAGGCCGACCCCAAGACGTATATCCGGCGGGCGTATGAGTCGATCGTCCAGCACTGTGACGCTATGATCAAATTCCAGAAAGCCGGATCGGTTGTATTCGATTACGGCAACAACATTCGCGGTCAGGCCGAAATCGGCGGGCTTCGCACCGCTTTTTCATTCCCCGGATTTGTCCCTGAATATATCCGACCGCTCTTCTGCGAAGGGCGGGGGCCTTTCCGTTGGGTGGCGCTGTCGGGCGATCCGGCGGACATTGCGGTCACCGATGACCTGATCCTTTCCCATTTCAAGCAGAATGCAGGGCTGGTCCGGTGGATCAAACAGGCGCGCGAGAAAGTCCCGTTCCAGGGACTGCCCGCCCGTGTCTGCTGGCTCGGATACGGCGAACGGGCTGAGTTCGGCGACATTATCAACAGCTATGTCAAAAGCGGGAAGATTTCGGCGCCGATCGTAATCGGACGCGATCATCTGGATTGCGGCTCGGTTGCCTCGCCCAATCGCGAGACGGAAGGGATGATCGACGGCTCCGACGCCATTGCCGACTGGCCACTTCTGAACGGACTGCTGAACACGGCGTCGGGAGCCAGCTGGGTGTCGATTCACCACGGTGGCGGAGTCGGGATTGGCAATTCAATTCACGCGGGTATGGTGGTCGTGGCCGACGGGACCAAGGAGATGGCGCTCCGGTTGAACCGGGTATTGACCAATGATCCCGGGACGGGGATTATGCGTCACGCCGACGCCGGCTATAAAGACGCGCTTGGGTGCGCCAAGAAGAACAAGATCAAGCTTCCGATGATTAACGGATAACCTCGCAATTTCCATAATTTCATGTCCCCGATCAAAAAAGCCACCCTGCTCATCAAGAATATCGGGCAGTTGATCACCATGGAGGGAGACGGTCCCCGCCGCGGTCCGGCCATGCGCGAGCTTGGCATGATCGAGCACGGCGGCGTGGCGGTGGCCGGAGAAGAAATTCTCGCGGTCGGAAATTCAGACGATGTCGAAGGGAAATCGCCGCTCGCCCACGGGTGCAAAATTATCGACGCCCAGGGAGCGGTGGTCACTCCGGGGCTGATCGACGCCCACACCCATCCGGTGTTCGGCATGACCCGCGAGAAAGAATTCGAGATGCGTCTTGAAGGCAAGACCTACATGGAAATCGCCGAAGCCGGAGGTGGAATCAGGGCCTCGGTGCGGGATCTGCGGGAGACGCCTGCGGAAATCCTTCAGGAGAAGACACTCCGCCGGTATGATCGCCTGCTCGCGCACGGCATCACGACCATTGAAGCCAAATCGGGGTACGGGCTTTCCACCGACGCTGAAATCAAGTCGCTCAAGATTATCCAGGACCTGCACGGGCATCACCCGCTGGAAGTGATTCCCACTTTCTTGGGAGCGCATGAAGTCCCCGATGAGTTTAGAAACAAGCGCGACGCATACATCGACCTCATTATTAATGAAATGATTCCGGCCGTGACCACCGAACAGTTGGCCGAGTTCTCGGATGTCTTCTGCGAGGAGGGGGTGTTCAGTATTGAGGAGTCGCGGCGTATCCAGCAGGCCGCCGCCAAGGCCGGACTCAAATTGAAGTTCCATGCCGACGAGCTGAAAGACACCGGCGGAGCGGAACTGGCGGTGTCGATGAACGCGATTTCCGCCGACCATCTCATGTATATCTCAGAATCGGGCATCAGAGCGATGGCTCAGTCGAATACGGTGGCGGTACTTCTGCCGGGAACCAGTTTTTCGCTGGGTGGTAAGCAGTATGCGCCGGCGCGGCGGATGATCGAGGCCGGTGTGACGGTCGCTCTGTCCACCGATTGCAACCCCGGTTCCAGTTGCACCGAATCGCTGGCGATGATCGTCACGCTGGCGGCGTTACATCTGAAAATGACCGCCGCGGAAAGTATCTCGGCCGTGACCGTGAACGCCGCCATAGCGAGTGACCGCGCCGACCGCCGCGGACCGCTTGCGCCGGGCACACAGGCGGATCTGGTCGTGTGGGCCATGGCCGATTATCGCGAACTCCCGTATCATTACGGCGTGAATCTGGCCACCCGGGTGATCAAACGGGGTAAAGTTGTTGTTGGGAACACAAAGTGAGAACGACCGCCGTATCAAGTTTTCTGGCCGCCTGCGTCATAGTGAGTATGGCCGGGTGCATCTATACTTTCAACCCCAAGGGGAAATCAGACATCAAGACGCTGGCGGTGGAGCCGTTCGATAACCGGACCTCCGAATACGGGTTGTCGGACCGTCTCACCACCATCGTCATCGACGCCTTCATCAAAGACGGCTCGATGCGCATTGTGCCGGCCGACAAGGCGGACGCCGTCCTCCACGGCGTGCTGACCGGATATGCGCGACAAGTGGTGGCGTTCGACACCACCGATCAGGTCTCCCAGTACAAAGTGGTGCTGACCTGTGAAGTCACCCTGAAGACCACCAAGGATGATTCCACGCTCTGGACGCAGACGATGACGCAGGAAGGGGTCTATCTGGCCGCCGACGAAACCGAAGAACAGGGGCAGCAACGAGCCGGCGAACATCTGGTCGAGGCGGTGCTGACCAAGACGACCAAAGACTGGTAGCCCGAAACCCATTGACAGCCGACCGTCAACTCATGTATGTTCGAATGAGAACCGCTATGAAGTACTTCAGCACAATTGCCGCCCTCATCTGCTTAGTAGTCGTGGTCGCGGCCGATCGCGCCGAGGCCATCAATTCCCAGGCCGGCACCTCCGCCTTTTCGTTTCTGAAGATCGATGTCGGCGCCCGTGCCGTCGGCATGGGAGGGGCGTTCACCGGTCTGGCCGACGATGAGGCCTCGCTGTACTACAACCCGTCGGGGATTGCCGCTCTCGAGGGGAACCGGGTGATTTTCACTTATCATAACTATGTCGCCGATCTTCAATCCGGATTTCTCGGATACATCCGCCCGGTCAGTCCGACCCGCCGGATCGGTCTGTCGCTCAGCTATCTTAATTACGGCGATTTTGTCCAGACGGATCTAAGCGGCAATATCACTGGCAAGTTTTCCGGCGGCGACCTGCTGATAGGGGTCAGTTTCGCCGAGCAGAAGACCGAACGGATCGCTTACGGCGGCACGCTCAAATTCATTTACGAAAAGGTGCAGAGCTATTCCGCAACCGGCGTGGCGGTCGATCTGGGCGCAAAATATGTATCCGATCGCGGCCGCTGGGGCGGCGGACTGTCGATTTTGAACCTCGGAACGCAGTTGTCGGCGCTCGGGACGGACAAGGACCGGCTCCCGCTGATGTTTCGTCTCGGGGGCTTTGCCAAACCGCGCGATCTCGATCTTTTGCTGGTGGGGGATATGATTTTTCCGGCCCATGACGCCGTCGCCTTCGCGCTCGGCGCCGAGTATCTCGATCTCAAGCCGCTCTTTCTGCGACTGGGATGGAACAGTTTTGGTAAGAACTATCGCGCCTATGATTCCAAAGATAAAGTCGCCGGACTCTCATTCGGTTTCGGTGTGGACTACAAGCGATGGCAGATCTCCTATGCCTACACGCCGTCGGCCGATCTCGGCAGTAGCCATCGCATAACTCTGGCGGGGGGGATTTGAAGATGTTGTTCAAACGATGGATCATCCTGATAGTGGCGCCGATGGCCATGTTTGCGTCGGCCGGGTGCGGCGACGGCAACGAGGCCGATCCGAGACAGGTGGTCATCTCCCTGTTCGGCGCGATGGAGAAAAACGATAAAGCCGCGCTGGCCCACATGCTCGATCTGATCGAACTGATGAAAACCACCGAGCAGGACTATGCCTTAAGCGGCGACACCGCCCGGGTCTGGACCAACCCGCAGGAAATTCTTGATGACCTTACCGAAGATGGTCGGACCAAGCAACGCTGGTTTTCGTATCAGCGGATTGTCAATAATGCCCAGGTATTCGGCGAGACCGCGTCGGTGGAAGTCACGTTTGTTGACAAAGCGAACTCAAAAGGGTACCGCACCAAGTTCGGCGTCCACATGATCGACGGTCGCTGGAAGATTTACAGTTTCAAAACCACCCAAGGCGAGAGCTGAGCCGCCGGGAGTGCGTGCGGTGAGGTCGCCCTTCGACTTCGCACAGGGCGACGTCTTCAGTTTCATAGAGAAGAACCCGAACCAAGCGAAGTAGTTCTGTCGAGCAAACAGTCGAAGCTGGCGGAACCGCTAAAGGGTTCCGCCCTACCGCAGAGTCTTACTCATGTCCTCTGAATCCCCTGTCCCATCCATAACCGTCCAGGAACTTCGCCAAAAGGAAATGGCTGGCGAGCGGTTTTTCTTGCTGGATGTCCGCACCGAGGGGGAATTTGTGGCCGGGCATCTGGGGTTCACCAGCGCCCTCGTTCCGCACGGCACCCTTCCCGAACATCTGGACAAGCTACCGTCCGACAAGGAGATGCCCATATACAACTTCTGCCGGTCGGGGCGGCGGAGTGCTGGGACCACACAGTATTTGCGGTCTTTGGGTTATGTCCGGGCGTACAATGTGACCGGGGGGATACTCGCTTGGGTCAGAGCAGGTTACGAGATCACAAGCGGGGTGGGCGGGCATTGGTGAGGGAGATGGACCAAGAAATACGTTGCATAATGGGTAAATTGTACTATATATAAAGCAACGACGATGCCCTGTTCAGCGGGGTGTCTGTGAAGGATTTTTGGGACTGTGTCCCCATTCTAACCCTCCCGTAACGGCGAGGGTTTTTTTTGCACATGACCGATCATAAGATCGTGTTATGGATAACGGGACTTCCGCGCGGGATCTCAAGGCGAGGAACGCGACCGGAACAATATTATGTGGAAAAGAGCTCATGTCCGACTGACCAGATTGTGTTTACCTTTTGGTGTCTACCTTGCAATCATGGGTCTGTTTCAAGGTTGTCCTCCTCCACCAATCGCTCCGCCGCCCTCCATTGTGGGTAAGTACAAAGGGACCTACTGTTACAAGGAAGATGACCACAATTCCCAGACACCTGATGTTGACACATGCCAATTTGTGAAAGTTACCTTTACCGCAGACTCATGGCTCATGTATCTTGACGAGGTCAAGACTGCCGCTACCGACCGGATAGCTTGCGACTGCAACGGTGACTATACGCTCGAAAATGGGGTGCAGATGGTTCTGATCGACTCCAACTCCACGAACAAAGTTTGTACGTACAGCTGGTTGCCGTCGGGCTCGTTTTTACTCGTCCAGAATCAGCCAGACACCTTGTGCAGGATTCTGCTCCAGCAGGTTACCAGCGACGCGATCAGAAAACTTGGCGTATATAAGGCTTTTTGTCTTCACCCCGCATCCTTCTAGCCGACTCCGCATGACGATCTTCAGGGTGGGTACCGACCGAGATCACACTTGATTCTATCGGCCGGTCCAGTCTGGTCCAAGATTACATGGGTTCGACGCGGAACTTGCGGATTGCCAAGGAGTTGAGGCTAATGCGGCGTGGTTGGGCATGGTAGGCACACGTCCCAAGTTAAATTGCAGGGCTGTCGTTGCACGATTAGTTGTGGTGACCCGTCTTGAGATAGTGCCGCCCACTTTTCGGTTGTGCGGCCACGGCCGGGAACATATATTGGCCGGACTTTGATAGGATTGAGGGAGTTGAGTGAAATGAAAAGATATTGGACACTGTTAGCGTCGCTGGTTGCCTTGAGTATCATGCTGGCTTGGGTTGCCAGTTGCCGCAAAGACATCTATGTCGAGCCGCCACCGTCTATTGTCGGAAAGTACAAAGGGACTTACTGTTACAGCGAAGATGATAATAACGAGCTGACGGCAGATGTCGACACGTGTCAATACGTAAAGGTAACTTTCACCGCCGACACATGGCTCATGTACCTAGACGAAAACAAGACGGCCGCGGCCGATCGCATGGCCTGCGACTGCAATGGTGACTACACACTTGAAAACGGAGTCCAGCTGGTTCTGGTTGACTCCAATTCCACAAACAAGGTATGCACCTATACGTGGTTGCCATCCGGGTCGTTTCTCCTGATCCAGGATGAGGCGGACACGCTCTGTCCCGTAGTGCTCAGGCAATCCCTCAAGGACAACATCAGAAATATAACTGTGTCCAAGGAATTTTGCCTGAAACCGGCCTCATTCTAGTCTGTCCGACCTGACGACATAAAGAGCGGGTACCCACCGGTACTCGCCTCTTTTTTTGCCCGCCGCCTTTTTCACTGACATCCCCTGTCAGTCCTCTCTGTTAATCTCCGGTCAGGGACAGTAGAAACCGGGCTCGGCCGGAACCTGAAGGGTTCCGGCCGCTGGGGGCCGCCGCA
>JACRAV010000115.1 GCA_016213305.1 Candidatus Zixiibacteriota bacterium
ACCGATGCGCGTCAGGATTTTGGTCCACAGGGACGGCTGAGCTTTCGCACGTTGGGCACGGGCGGGCTCGGCACGCCGGAGGGAGACCGAAACAAGTACTATTTCATGAGCAACAATGAATTTGACTACGATCAGATATTCACCGCGTCGATCCAGCCGACCGACACGCAGTGGATGTACCCGCCGCAGAATTATGCGGCGCTATGGTCAACCGGACTGGACACGAGATACCTGCTTTCGTTCGGACCGTTTGATATCGAACCGGGTCAGACCCTTCCGATTTCTTTTGCCTATGTGGGCGGCCTGGGGTTCCAAAAGGACAAGGATAACATTTCAAGTCTGCCGTACAACCCCGGAGCATTTTATGATAAACTCGACTTCTCCAATCTCGGCTACAATTGCACCTGGGCGTCGTGGATATACGACACGCCGGGGTACGACAGCGATTCCGACGGTTACGCCGGAAAATACCAGGTGTATCACAGCGGCATAGTGAAAATCGACACCACGATCATTGACACAACGATTCGCATTGACACGACCTTTCTGGTGAATGACACGTTTTATACGACCGGCGATGGGGTGCCGGACTTCAAGGGAGCTTCGCCGCCGCCCGCCCCTTCATCCTGGTCGGAACGGGGTGTTTCGGCACTGCGGCTGTATCCGAGTGTTGGGAAGATTTTGGTCAGGTTCAACGGCATGAAGTCCGAGACCACCCCCGACGCTTTTTCGAAGAAAATCGATTGGGAGGGATATCGCATTTACTACTCCCGGGATGATCGCTCGTCCAGTTATTCGATGGTGGAATCGTTCGACAAAGAGGACTACAACAAATATGTGTGGGATACGCTCAAGACGACGGTGAGTGGCCGGGGAGCATGGGTCTTAAAGGACGTCCCGTACACGCTTCGTGATCTTCGGTGCGTCTATGCTCCCGGCGGGTGTGACGATTCGACCTGGAGTCCGCTATCGTATTCGCGCGGGAATCCTTTCCGTGTGCCGGGGTTTCCCGATTCGATCGTGTATTTCGAGATGCAGGACTACAACCGTTCCGAGCTGGGCGTCACCACCAATATCGTAAAGCGGTTCCCCGGCCAACTCAGACCGGAAACGTTGAATAAGGATTCCTGCCTGGACACGGATACGACGGAAGACGGATTTTTCAAATATTACGAATATGAATACGAGTTGAACAATCTTCTGCCCACCGTCCTCTACTATGTGTCGGTGACCTCTTTTGACTACGGCTCTCCCTCATCCGGCCTTCCGGCGCTCGAGTCGCCGCGGACGTTCCAGCCGAAACTTGCGTATGCCCTGGCCTCTCCAGGCACGGTCGCGGCGGAACACCTGAAAGTGGCGATCTATCCGAACCCGTACCGTATCGACGGCAATTATGCCGCGGACGGATACGAGGGGACGACCCAGTTTGAGCGAGGCCAGCAACCTGACCGGAACCGGCGGATACACTTCTACAATCTTCCGCCCAAGTGCACCATCCGCATCTACACGCTTGACGGCGATCTGGTGCGGGAGATAATCCACGATATCCCTTCGACCGACCCTCTTTCGGCGCATGCGACGTGGGACCTGATTACCCGTAACACCCAGCTGGCGGTGTCGGGACTGTACTATTGGACCATGGAAGGGGACGACGGGTCGGTGCAGATCGGGAAACTGGTCTTGATCATGTGATTGGGCGGACGGGATCGTTGTCCGTTCACGGTTAATGCAGAAGACGTCACCCTCGAAGACGAGGGCGACCTACGACTGGTTGCCGCAGGGGCGTCGTATTTCATTTTCAGACATTGGGTTATGTGCCCTCGTTGAAGCGCTTCGGCAGGTATCGACCGAACAGGAAGTAGCCGGCGGCCGCGACCAGCGCCAGCGAAGAGATCGCCATCCAGGCCGCGATTGGCTTGTGCCCCAGGGAATCGAGGAAGAAGCCGCCGTACATCGGGCCGAGCGACCAGCCGACCGTTTCAAAGAACCCGCGAATTCCCATGTACCTTCCCGTGCGCCCCTCAGGGGCGAGCCGTGAGGTCAGGGTAAGCCCTGGAGGCGACATGGTGACTTCGCCGAGGGTAACGATCACAATCGCCCCTGCCAGCCCCCAGAACGAGGCCATGAATCCAACCATCCCATAGCCAATAAAGTACAGAACCGCGCCCGCCCCGATCTGGGTGGTGTACGAGAGACGGGACAGAAGGCGGGTGATCGGGAATTGCAGGAGAACGACGAACAGGCCGTTGAGGGTGAACAGCAGGCCCAAGCGGGATTCGGAGAGGCCGGCCATCTC
>JACRAV010000113.1 GCA_016213305.1 Candidatus Zixiibacteriota bacterium
GATAGGCGAATTTGTCAAGCCCAAAATGGGCCGATTTGTCCGACAGCCGCCATCAATGCCAGTCACCAGTTTGGCCGCGAACTGCGTAGACCATCCACCGCCAACTTGCCTCTTTACAACAGGCGGCGGTTGGGTTATACTGGGCGACTGACCGAGCCGGATACTCGCTTTACAACACGCCGGACCGGTTTCGGAAACGACGACGGACAGAGGACAGGCATGGCCAGGTTTACACGACCCGAAGATATAAAAGTAATTGTAGCCACCGACTGCGGATCCACGACCACCAAAGCAATCCTCATCGAGTATCACGACGGCGAATACCGCCTAATGACGCGCGGTGAGGCCCCGACCACGGTGGAAGCGCCGTTCGAAGACGTCACCATGGGGGTGCTCAACGCCGTGGCCGAACTTGAAGAGCTGTCGGGGCGCAAAATTCTAGATGAGAACGGCAAGTTTATCAGTCCCTCGAACGGCAAGGTCGGCACCGATGTGTATATATCGACTTCATCCGCCGGCGGCGGATTACAGATGATGGTAGCCGGAGTGGTGCGCTCGATGACCGCCGAATCGGCCGAACGCGCGGCCCTTGGCGCGGGGGCGATCGTGATGGATGTCATCGCATCCAACGACAAGCGCCTCCCCCACCAGCAGATCGAACGCATCCGCCACCTTCGCCCCGACATGATTCTGCTCTCGGGCGGCATCGATGGCGGCACGACCACTCACGTGGTCGAGATCGCCGAACTGGTATCGGCGGCGGACCCCCGCCCCCGTCTCGGCACCGGCTACAAGCTCCCGATCATTTACGCCGGCAATGTCGAAGCCCGCGACCCGGTCAAGGAGGCGCTGTCGGACAAAGTTGATCTTCGCATTGTCGATAACCTTCGTCCGGTTCTGGAGCGTGAAAATCTCGGCCCGGCGCGCGAAGAGATTCATGAACTGTTCATGGAACACGTCATGGCCCAGGCCCCCGGATACAAGAAGCTGATGTCCTGGACCGATGCGCCGATCATGCCGACCCCCGGCGCGGTGGGGCTGATTATTCAGACGATTGCCAACCAGTATAATATCGAAGCGGTCGGGGTGGATATCGGAGGCGCGACCACCGACGTTTTCTCGGTCTTCCGCCCGGACGGCACCACGCCGGTGTTCAACCGGACGGTTTCGGCCAATCTGGGGATGTCGTACTCCATATCGAATGTGTTTGCCGAGGCGACCCTTCCGATGGTGATGCGATGGGTGCCGTTTGTCATGGATGAGCGGGACCTGCGCAACCGGGTCAAGAACAAGATGATTCGCCCGACCACGATCCCGCAGTCGATGGAAGAATTGATCTTCGAGCAGGCGATCGCGAAGGAAGCGCTTCGCCTCGCCTTCATTCAGCACCGGAGTTTTGCGTCCTCCCTTAAAGGAGTTCAGCAACAGCGCACCATTGCTGAAGCGTTCGAACAGACCACCTCGGGCGCATCGATCGTCAACATGATGACGCTGAACATGCTGATCGGTTCGGGCGGGGTGCTGTCGCACGCGCCGCGCCGCCAGCAGTCGGCGCTTATGATGATCGACGCTTTCCTGCCCGAAGGGGTGACCCGTCTGGCGGTCGATTCGATCTTCATGATGCCCCAGTTGGGCGTCCTGACGCAGGTCCAGCCCAAGGCGGCCACCGAGGTGTTCGAAAAAGATTGCCTGATTCACCTCGGCACCTGCATTGCACCGAGAGGTACGAGCAAGAAACCCGGTCCGGTGATGAAATACACGATCGAACTTCCCACCGGCACGGTGTCGGGGACGCTGAACCATCTGGAGATGAAATTGCTACCGCTCGGGCTCGGCCCGGACGGGCTTCCGCAGACCGCCAAAGCGATTCTCGAACCGGATCGCACGTATGACGTCGGCGGCGGAAACGGCGTGAAAGTTGAAAAGGACATTCATGGGGGCGTGGTGGGCGTCATACTTGACGGTCGCGGCCGCCCGTTCGACCTCTCCACCATCTCGGAGCAGGAACGGGTCAAGTACCTCACCCGCTGGATGGCCGAACTCGATATTTATCCGGTCAAAAACGATCAGATAGTCCGCTGAGTTGAAAGGATACGGAAATATGAACGGTAAGTCCCCTCAGGTCGCTCGTTGCCTCGCCGGTGCGCTGGCCTTTCTGCTCATGGGAATTGCCACCCTGTCGGCCGGGACATTTGAGAGCTTCAATGGGAAGTTCCATATCACCTACCCCGACACCTGGGACCGGATTGATTATCGCTCGGTCGATTTCTATCTGACCCGCTCCAACCCGAATCCTGAATTGCTGGACTACGAGGCGGTCTTTGCCCCGATTTCGGACCAGAAGTTTTTTGACGGTCCTTATCTCCTGCTGACCATCGATACCATCGGTGAACTAATCGGACCGACAAAAGATTCGGCGCTGGTCTCGATCGCAAGGGGATTCGGCAATAAGATCGACAGCACATTTTCCGGCGACCTGTTCGCCAATTTGCAGGCAGATGCTCCCCGGTACGACCCGACCACCCGCCTGCTGGTGGCGCAGACCGATATCCATGAAGGCCGGATCCTGACCAAACGGAACCTGCTGGTGGTCCGGCTATATGAGCATGGTCTCGCCAATTTCTATTTTTATGCTCCCGACTCGCTCTGGAACAGCTCGCTCCCGACGTTCGCGCAGATCGCCCGCTCATTCACGCCGGGCAGTCCGCAGGCCGGACCCACCAGAGAGAGCGTTAAGATCGCGGACATCGAATCCGGTGAAAAGAGTTCATCCCGTCCAAAAGCGGTCTGGTTGATCCCTCCGGGATTCGTTGTCATTCTGATAGCAATCATTGTCGCCCTGCGTAAACGAAAAGAGAGAGCCCGCCAGTCCGGCCAGGACTCTTAGCATCGAGGAATTCTGTGGGTCACGCTTATACACCCGGATTAAAAGTCACCGAAAAACTGCTCGTAAGAAAGCATCGTATTCTCCCGCTCAAAGGCGAAGTGATGGTCAGAGTCGGCGATATCGTCGGCCCCGATGATGTCGTCGCCCGCACCCATTTGCCGGGCGCGGTGGTGCCGCTCAACATCGCCAACCGACTGGGGATACCACCCGAAGACCTCGAAATCGTGATGCTCAAGAAGATCGGCGACCGAATTCACGCCGGCGAACCGGTGGCCGCCAGCAAACCGCTTTTCGGTCTCAAATTCCTTGGCCAGTCGAAGTGCGAAGCCACGATTGACGGCACGATCGAGTCCATCTCCCACATCACGGGACAGGTGTTACAGCGCGGCGAACCGACGCCGGTCGAGGTGCGCGCCTATGTCCAGGGAGAAGTGCTCGAAGTTATCCCGCGCGAAGGCGTGGTGGTGCAGTGTCTCGCCTCGTTTGTGCAGGGGATATTCGGCATCGGCGGCGAGACTCACGGACCGATTCATATCGCGGTTCCCGACAACAAGACGGTGCTCACGCCGGAGTTCATCACGGCGAACATGAAGGGAAGAATCCTTGTCGGCGGTTCGCTGGTCACGGCGGACGCGATCAAGAAAGCGGTGTCGGTCGGAGCCAAAGGGATTGTGGTCGGCGGCTTTGACGACAAGGACCTTCGCGATTTCCTCGGTTACGATATCGGCGTGGCGATCACCGGCTCCGAGGATATCGGCGTGACCCTGGTGGTCACCGAAGGATTCGGACAGATCAACATGGCCCTTCGCACGTATGAACTGCTCAAGGCGCACGAAGGTGAACTGGCCTCGATCAACGGCGCCACTCAGATACGAGCCGGAGTTATTCGGCCGGAAGTGGTCATTCCCAAGGCCGTCCAGAAAGGCGGGATGAAGGATGTCAACGCCGAGATCGAGGGGCTGAAAATCGGCTCGCCGGTGCGGGTGATTCGTCATCCGTATTTCGGTCGGCTCGGGTCGGTCAGCAAACTCCCGTCGCCTTTGCAAAAGCTCGATTCCGAATCGCACGCAAGGGTGCTGGAAGTTGAATTCGACGATGGCAAGCGGGCGCTGGTGCCCCGCGCAAATGTGGAAATGATCGAGAGCTAAGACAAATTTCTGCGTCAGCAGTAAGGGCCTCCCGTCGGGAGGCCCTGCTCATTTAGAAGACAAAGACACGGTCGTTGTAGTCCGAAGCGGGTCATGGAATAAACTTCTCCCGGCGCAAGAGCCGGCCCCGAAGAGCCCCTATTTTGAGAGATGATTGAATCGCAGCGCACCGCTCCGCGGTGCGCGAACAGAGTACGGCGATCACCCAACAAGCCCACCGCAATGCGGTGGGCTACATAGATTTTGATGTTACCGCGACCTGCGCTTAACGGATGGTATCGAAGGTGCTGTCCACCACGCCACCCGACTGGGAGCGGGCCTCGTACGACGAATCCAGACGAGTCGAGTCCGCCATTTCTTCCGGCTTCCCCGCCGCGCCGACGTCTTCGTCTTTCGGCGTTGACTTACACGACAGGCACAGCGCGACAGCGGTGATGAGGATGGTTATGACAGAACGAGTATTCATGGCGGTTACATTCAACAGGGAGAGGGCGGTGAGGGCAAGTTTTAACGTAAGGACATGAAGCTCGTGGTGTCGTGTGCCCCGACCCGACACCGGGGAGCCGGCGGTGCGGTCAGGTGAGGACACCTGACCGCACCTATCGATCAAACGTCCGAGCCGGGCTCCCCCCTGTTTTTGTTGCTGTCCCCGGTCCAATTGCCTACCCTGTGTAAATTAGTGGTCTGCGGCCCCGGAAGAGTTGTATGCAACCTCTTTCGTCGGCCGTAGTACAAAGACAGAAGGCAAGTTAGACATGATTATCACCGTATCAGGTTCCATCTGGCAAATTGTCGGCGAATCGTCGGCCTTTGGCGCGTTCATCCTTGGCATACTCATCTTTATGTCCCTCATTTCGTGGGCGGTGATTATCCACAAGTGGCGGCAATTCAGGGGTGTTGAAGCCGACACCGTACGATTTCAAAAACAATTCACCCGCACCAAGCAGTTGAGCGATTCGATCGGACAGGCCAAGGCCTGCCCCCGGTCCCCGCTCTCCCGCCTGTATCTGGCCGGGTATGAGGAGGCCGTGTCGATCTACGAGCAGAAAACCGGGGGAAATCAGCAAAGACAACGTGTCCCGCTCGACAGCGCCGATTTTGAGATTGTCGAGATGGCGATGGAGAAGACGCTGGTCGAGGAAGTCGGCTTGCTGGAGCGGCGGGTGATCTTCCTCGCCACCACCGCCTCGGCCGCGCCCTTTCTGGGTCTTCTGGGCACGGTGGTGGGAATTATGGATGCTTTCTGGTCGATCGGCGCGCGCGGATCGGCCTCGCTGGCGGTGGTCGCGCCGGGTATTGCCGAGGCCTTGCTGGCCACGATTGTCGGCCTGGGGGCCGCGATCCCGGCCGTGATGGCCTACAACTGGGCCAATAACAAGACCAAGTACCTCAATGACGTCGCCTATGCGTTCATCCTCGACTTCATTTCCCGGGCGAAAAAGGAACAACTGTGATTCGTCGCCCCCGACATCGGCAGTACCGGTCGATGGCCGACATCAACATTGCCAATCTGGTTGATGTCTGCCTGGTGCTGTTGATTATCTTCATGATCTCCGCGCCCCTGCTTCAATCCGGGATACAGGTTGATCTGCCGAAAACGCGGGCCAAGGTGATCACCGAGGAAACCTCAGGGGTGGTGGTGACAATCGACAAGAAGGGTGGGATATTCATCAACGATGTCTTCACCCGGTACGAGAATTTCGGGGCCGCGCTGGACAGGGAATTGAAATCCAAAGGGACCACATCGGTGTATCTGCGCGGCGACTCAGTCGTCCCGTACGGCACCGCGATCGGGGTGATCGGCCGGATGAAAGAGATGGGGATCGAGTCGATCGGTCTGGTAACGGGGCACGACGATCAGAAGTCGTCCGCGACCAAACGCCGGTAGGCAGTCATGCACCGCGATATCGTCATATCAGTCATTTTTCACGTTATGGTCATCACCGCGCTGTGGGCCTCGGGACAATTGATCAACGGCCATAAGATCAATCCCGACGATGTCATCAAAGTCTCTTTGGTGTCACTGCCGGAGCTTGCGCCATCCCCGCCGACCAGCGCCCCGCCGGCTCTCAAATCGGCGGAGCCGCCGGTGAGAGTCCCGAATACGAAAGCCAAACCGATTGCCGCCAAACCAAAGTCGAAACCAAAAGAGAAACCCAAACCACAGCGAGAATTGACCGCCAAAGAGGAAGCCGAGCTGATGGCCAGGGCGGAAGGAAAGGCAGAGATCGGTCAGGCGGCCGGTTCGCCGTTTGCGGGGGCGACGGTGGACAATGCCAACTTTGACTATCCGTATTGGTTCACACAGGCGTTTTATAAGATCCAGACCAACTGGCACAATCCGGTGGACGCCGACGGCCCGCTGGTGTGCGTGGTCTATTTCCAAGTGCTTAAGTCCGGACGGATCGTGGAAGCGCGGGTTGATAGAACCTCCGGTTTTCCTGCGTTCGATCAGGCGTGCGTGACGGCGGTCGATCGCTCGTCCCCCTTCCCGCCGTTTCCGAAAGAGTTCGGCGATGAAATTCTCGGCATTACCATCCCTTTCAAATATCAACCCTGATTACGGATTACCATGAAAACAAAACAGCTCATCTTTCTATCTATGCTTCTTGTCGTTTCCAATGTTTCGGCGCAGGACGAGAATATTCGGAATATCCCCTTCGACACCATTCGCACCGGCGAAGTCCGCCCGCGCACTATCGCCGTCGAAGACATGAAATATGTCGGGACCAACCACATCACCAAAGAAGACACCGCCTTCATGCGGGCGGCCACCGGAGTTGTGCAGTCGGATATCGAGTTCGCCTCTGATTTCGAATTGACTGAAATCGACAGTTTCTATATCAGGAAATACGAAATCAAGGAGATGGACGCGCTCGCCTGGAACCGACTGGGGGCGGATTATCTGGTGCGGCTGGAGGCGGAATTCATGGGCGCCAATATGCGGGTCCGCTGGCGGCTGACCGACACCAAGCGCGAACAGGAAATCGGCAAAGGAATGGTGGAAAACTCCGGATCGCGCTGGCGGGAGATCGGCCACGATATCGCCAATGACATTGTCCGCACCCTGACCGGCGACCGGGGGATTTTCCGGACGAGAATTGCCTATTGCAAAAAGATCGGGAAGGGCAAAGAGATTTGTATCGCCGATTTCGACGGTTCGAACGAACAGCAGATTACCTTCAACGGGTCGATCAACATCTCCCCCTGCTGGACACCCGACGGCCGGGAAGTCTATTACACGACTTTCGTCGACGGCCCGGCGCACATATACAAAGTCGATATAACCACCCGGAAAACGACCAGAATTGCCGCCTTTACCGGTATCAATGCCGCTCCCGCCGTGTCACCTGACGGCACCAAGCTGGCCTGTGTGCTCTCGAAAGACGGCAACTCGGAAATCTATGTGCTCGATCTGAGCGGCCGGATGATTAAACGCGTGACCATATCCAAGGCCATTGAATCCGGGCCAACCTGGTCCCCGGACAGCCGGCTGATCGCGTTTACGTCCGATCGCACCGGAAGCCCCCAGATTTACACCAGCGACGCCGACGGAATCAACACCAAGCGGCTTACGTTTGAAGGACGGTACAACGACTCGCCGATCTGGTCGCTTCGGGGGACGCGGGTGACGTTTGTCAGTCGCACGCCGGACGGGAGATTTGATCTGGCCTCGATAGATACGTCGGGGAACAATCCGCACTTGATGACCGGTTTCGGCCAGAACGAGAACCCGCACTTTTCGCCCGACGGCAAGCATATTGTGTTCGCGTCCACCCGCCTTGGTGGGAGCGACATCTTTGTCATGGATGCCTCGGGGCGGAACCAGCGGAGAATCACGACTTCCGGGGTCTGCTCCAACCCGACCTGGGGGCCGTATCGATAGAAACAGTGTAAGCGATGGAACGCCATTTGGATACCGATCTCGATCGGGTGGAAATTTAATCCCATTTTTTGTTGACGCCTTTATGCAACTTGCGATACATTCCGGAGATACAAGTGATAGTAAAGATTACTGATATTGATGAGAAGGGATAGAACATGAGAAGAACATCATTATTGCTGTTGATGGTCGCTTTGATCACATCGCTGATGGTCCTGAACGGTTGCCCCAAGAAGCAGGAGCCGGTTACACCTCCGCCAGCCCCGGTGGAGACCACCAAACCCGAAGTAAAACCTGAGCCGGAACAGCCGAAACAACCGGAAGCGAAGCCGGAACTACGCGAAGAACAGCTCCAGACGGTGTATTTCGATTTCGACAAGTACAATCTCCGTCCGGACGCGAAGTCCTCGCTGGACGCCAACTTCGCACTGTTACAGCAATATTCCAACGTGATCATCAAAATTGAAGGTCACTGCGACGAGCGGGGAACCGTGGAATACAACCTGTCGCTGGGCGAGAAGCGGGCCAAATCGGTGATGGATTATCTGACGGGGCTGGGCGTATCCGCCAGCCGGGTAACAATTGTCAGCTATGGCAAAGAGCGCCCGTTGGACGCCGGCCACAATGAGACGGCCTGGGCGAAGAACCGCCGCGCCGAGTTCCGTGTCGTTTCTCAGTAAACGATCTGGGACGATGTGGCCATGAAACATCTGAAATCACAGAGAACAGCCGCCGTCGTGTTGACGGCGGTTGTTTGTCTCGGCCTGCTGACGGCAGGATGCGTGACCAAACGGGATATCGACGAGGTCAAGGACTCGCTGAACAGTATTCGGAGTCAGAATGCCCAGACCCAGCGGCTGGTGGAGCGGATGGATTCGATCATCACCGCCGGGGCGCAATCGAACGCCCGGCTGACGACCGAAATCCGCACCTCGGTGGCCGATCTCCAGCAGAGCATTGCGAACCTGCTCCAGAACTACAACGATCTGATTCAGAGAATCGATGCGCTGACGCGGGTCAAACCGAAGGTTACCGTGGAAAGCTCGCCCGGTGCGCAGGACACGGCGCCCGCTCAGAAATCGCAGACCGACTGCATGGCGTTGTACGACGATGCCTTCATATTGGTGCGGGGGTCCAAGTACGACCAGGCGATCAGTTCGTTCAAGTCGTTTCTTGAGGCCTGTCCTCAGAACGAGAATGCCGCGAACGCCCATTACTGGATCGGCGACTGTCTGTACACGCAGGAGAAATACACCGCGGCGGTGGACGAGTTCGATCTGGTGCTGAAGAATTATACCGAAACGACGGTGGTGGTCAAGGCGTTGTACAAGCTGGCCCGCGCCAAACAGGAGTTGGGCAAGAAAGATGAGGCGCGCAAGTACTATAAGAAGATTGTCGCCGAGCACAAGGGAACGCTCGAAGCCCGGCAGGCGGAGGAACGACTCAAAGAACTGAAGTGACCTCATGCCCGACGCCACGCTTAAAGTTGTCATCAACGCCCCGATCCGGCCTAATCAGCCCGGTCGGGGTTTTTATCAACTGGAGGAAGACGCGCTGTTTGTGCCGATCGGAATCTATGCCGCCGACCGCCGTTTCTTTTCGTTCATCGAATCCGAGCATGTCCGGCTCGATTGCGACAAGGCGGGTGAGCTGTTGTTCATCGAAATTACCCTGGCCCGCAAACAGTGGCAGATCGACGGAGCGCTTGTTCCCCCGAAACATGCCGCCACCGCCGATCTTCGATGGCTTGATTTTCGCGCCCAGATGCCGAATCCGGCGGTGCTCACCGATAAGAAGCACTCCCTGGTCTGCATCAAATTTTCCGATGCCAAACCGGCGACCGCCTATCAAATGGCCGAGGCGGTGATCGCCGAGGTCACCAAAGAGCTTCGCGTCTGCCGGATCTGGATCACCGAGATCATCGACGACGTCGCCGGCAAGGAGATTTCCGCCTTTCGCCGACAACAATCCGCCTCATAAGAATGCGATGTGTACATAGTTGACCATTAGGGGCGGGCTCTGTTAATTGCATCCATGGCAAAGCCGTCGGCAGACATCCGCACTGAATACGAGAAACTGAAGGCCGAGATCGAGCGGCACAATCGGCTCTATTACGTCGAGGATAAGCCGGCGATCAGCGACGCCGCTTACGACCAGTTGTTCGACCGCCTGCTGGAAATCGAACAACAGTTCCCCGACCTGCTCTCCCCCGACTCGCCAAGTCAGCGAGTGGGAGCGGCGCCATCCAAGAAGTTCGAATCGGTGAGGCATCGCGTCCCGATGCTCTCCCTGCAGAAAGTAACGACGGTCGAAGAATTCGCCGATTTTGACCGACGCGTGCGAGAAGGGCTGGAGACCGACACGGATATTGAGTACATGGTTGAACCGAAGCTCGACGGGCTGGCGGTTGAGCTGGTGTACCGGGACGGGCTGTTGGTGGTCGGTTCGACCCGCGGCGACGGCGTCAACGGCGAGAATATTACCGCCAATCTCAAAACGATCCGGAATATCCCGCTCAAACTGTCGGCTCAGACAGCGCGGCAATTCCCCCTGCTGGAGGTTCGCGGCGAGGTGATCATGAAACTATCGGCTTTCAAGAAGCTGAACGCCCAATTGGAGTCGAACGAGGAACAGCCGCTGGCCAACACCCGCAACGGCGCCGCCGGATCATTGCGCCAGCTCGATTCAAAAATCACCGCCTCGCGACCTTTACTGTTTTACGCCTACGGCATTTCGGACACCGAACTCCCCCGCCCCGGCTCGCAGTCGGAGACAATTGAACTGCTGAAAGCGGAGGGGTTTTCGATCAACGAGCATATGTCGCCGGCCAGGGGCGTAACAAACGTGGCGAAAGCATTCGAGAAATTGAGCAGTATCCGCCCGACGCTGGATTATGAAATTGACGGGATGGTGGTCAAGGTGAACGATTTCAGCTCCCAGCGCACACTGGGGCAGATTTCGCGCGCCCCGCGGTGGGCGGTGGCATGGAAATTCGCCGCCGAACTGGCCGAAACAATTCTTGAGGGGGTCGAGTTCTCGGTTGGCCGGACCGGCGTCATTACCCCCGTCGCCAAACTCAAGCCGGTGCGAGTATCGGGCGTCATGGTGTCGAATGCGTCGCTTCATAACGAGGATGAACTCACTCGTCTCGATGTCCGCTGTGGTGATACCGTGGTTGTCCGACGGGCCGGCGATGTTATTCCCGAAGTTGTAGAGGTCATTCTGGAACGGCGGCCGAAGGGGGCAAAGCCGGTATCGTATCCGAAGACCTGTCCGTCGTGCCACCAGCCAATCGAGCGGCTCGAAGGGGAAGCGGCGCACCGGTGTCTGAATGTCGCCTGTCCGGCGCAGATCGAGGGGCGGCTGTTTCACTTTGCCTCCAAGGGCGGCATGGATATTGAGGGACTGGGCGGTAAACTGGCCGAACAGCTTCGCGACGCCGGTCTGGTACACGATCCAGCCGATGTTTATGCGCTCACCAAAGAACAACTGCTCACCCTCGATCTGATGGGCGACAAGCGCGCCCAGAATCTGCTGGACGCGATCGACCGTTCGCGGCATGCCGAGTTACCGCGCATCATCTACGCTCTGGGGATCATCGGGGTCGGCGAAACGGCCGCCCGGATTCTGGCCGACGAACTCGGCACTTTTGACGAACTGGCGGCCGCCTCGGAAGAACGGCTACAGAATATCAACGGAATCGGGCCGACCATCGCCGGCAATATCGCCCAGTTCTTCCATCACAAAGCCAATCGAACAATGATCGACAAGATGAAGCGGGGCGGGGTGGTCTTCCCTGTTCACCAACGCAAACAAACAAGGGGCGCTCTGTTGGGTCGGACATTTGTGATTACGGGCACGCTCTCGCAACCGCGCGATCACTTCAAAGCGCTGATCGAGTCAAACGGCGGCAAAGTCACTGATTCGGTCACGAAGAAGACGGATTATCTCGTGTGCGGTGAGGATGCCGGATCCAAGTTGGAAAAAGCGAAGAAACTGGGCGTGACGGTGATCGATGAGCAGGCGCTGTTGAATCTGCTCAGCCGGGAGCCATGATCAATATTTCGTCGTGGACATCACCACGATATTGACGATCTCGAGCAAGCGTTCACAGGAGAACGGCTTCTTGATATACATGTCGCCGCCGGATTTGAACGAGCGCCCCTGATCGTCGTTTCGATCCTTACCAGTCAGAAAAATAACCGGCACGTGGGACAGCTCCGGTTCCGCCTTCACCCACTGGCAAACCGTGTACCCGTCCACCCCGGGCATCATGATGTCCAGCAAGATCACATCGGGCTTGAACTCTTTGGATTTGGCGATAACGTCGCGCGGGTTGTTCAACACGTCAACGCTGTACCCGGACTCGGTGAGAAACGTCTGGACGATGTCGGTGATTTCCGATTCGTCATCGACGACCAGAACTTTTGCCGTCCGCAGTTTTACTTTTTGCGACACGTGTATACCCTCTGCGCAAGTTGTTTGTACAAGCCGTTATGGCCTGTACCAATGGATATCGGTCGGCGCAAGCCCAAGCTTTAGAGCTGAATCCCTCGCCGAGCACCTTGCCTGACCAGTCCGAACTCGACTATTATCCTGCCCCACAGCGAGTTACAGGAAAGTTCTACGGCCATGATCAAGTCGTGCCCCCGTTTTGTGTGTTCAGGCGGAATCTAAACCCGGCGTTTCAGACTTCGGGCTTTCCGTTCTGTCCGGATTTCGGTTACCCAGGACGCCCTCCAGAAGTCGCCGGGTCGCTCATAAGCCTCTCATTTCCAACCCGTTGTGCCGAGAGTCCCCTTTTTGGTTGCTCGGCTGTGACAGGTCGGGTATCCTTGCGCGGTGGAGAATGAGAAGCCCTCAGTACATGTGGTCGCCCGCAACCGAAAGGCCCGGCATGACTACGAAATTGTTTCGACCATCGAGGCCGGAATCGAGCTTCGCGGCGCCGAGGTTAAGTCGCTTCGCGAGGGGAAACTCAACATGGCCGATGCCCACGCGATCTGGCGCAACGGCGAAATCATCATGCGAAATCTGCATATATCGCCCTACAAAATGGCCACCCACGAAAAGCTCGATCCGCTCCGCGAACGCCGGCTCCTTCTGCACAAACGCGAAATCGCCCGCCTGCGCGCAAAAATAGAACAGAAAGGGATGTCGCTGATACCTCTGGAAGTTTATTTCTTGGGAAGCCGGGTGAAAATTGAACTTGGACTGGGAGTCGGTCGTAAAAAGTACGACAAGCGACAGGTAATCGCCAAAGATGAGGCGGCCCGTCGAATTCAACGAGCCAAGAGAAAAGATCTCGATGACTAATATCTCTCGAAAGATGAAGATGGTTGAACGGCGATTTCTGTCCATTCTGTTCGTTCTGTTCGTGTGTGTTTCCTCCTCCCCGGCCGCCGACGGGAAGCTGAAAGTCACGGTTGGTGATGAGACGAAGGAGATCGCCACCATCGATCGCTCCGGGTTGAAGTATTTCTCGTTCTCCGAATTGTCGCAGGTGATCGGCGGCTCGCTCGACTGGGAGATTATCGGGCACAAAATCAGCTATGCCGACGCCGACCGGAAAATGACCTTTCTTATCGGCTCGCCCTATTTCACCCGCGACAACGACGCGCTCAACATGACCTATCCGGCGGTGTATCACGCGGGTCAGCTGTTTCTGCCGGTGACCACCTTCTTCGCGTTTCTCGGCGACGACATCTCGATCAAAAGCGAGACCAAGCCGGTAACAGCGGTCAAACGGCCGGCCATCAAATCAGGCGGCTACAGCGTCGCGGACCTGAGCGTTTCCGCGCGCGCCAACGGCCTGCTGATCGAAATCTACCTGTCCGATGCGATGGCCTACGACGCCTTCCTGAGCGAAGGGAACTGGCTGAATATTTCAGTCCGCAACGGCAAGGTGAACGGCCCGCTCGTCGAGTCCCGCCGCGAAAAGCGGTATATGTACGATCTCAAGACGCATCAGGTGGGCGGGACCGCACAGGTGTCGTTGTGGATGCGCTACCCGATAACCAAGTGGGAACACCACCTGGCCAGTGATCCGGACCGGATTCAGATTTCGATCTCCGATTCCGCCTATTGCACCGATTCGACCATCTCGCCCGGGACGGTCGGGCCGGACAAGAAGATTGATGTGGTTGTCGTTGACGCCGGCCACGGCGGGCAGGATTACGGGGCGGTCGGGTTCAACGGCACGCGGGAAAAAGATGTGACGCTGGCGATCGCGCGCGAAGTCGCCGGCCAGCTCCGCCGCATCAAGAAGCTCAAGGTGGTCATGACCCGGTCCGAGGACGAGACGGTATCGCTCCAACAGCGGGCCGAGATCGCCAACAATGCCGGCGCGGATCTGTTCATCTCGATCCACGCCAACGCTAACCCCAAACAGGGAGTGCGGGGGTGGAATGTCTTCTTTCTGGCTCCCGCCAAGAACGACTCGGCGCGTGCCGTCGAACAACTGGAAAACAGTTACTTCATGCGCGAGAGTTCCGCCTTCCGCGCCCACGCGGAAAAAAGCGAAGAAAACGCCGTGGTCGGCATTCTCAACCAGATGATCATGACCGAGTTCCAGACCGAGTCGCATGATTTCGCACTTATGCTCGACCGCGAATTTCGGCAGAATCTCTCCAATCCGTCCCGAGGGGTCGATCAGGCCGGTTTCTTCGTGCTCAACAAAGTGTTCACCCCGTCGGTGCTGATCGAATCGGCCTTCATCACCAATCCCGGCGAAGAACGACTGCTCCGATCCAAGTCATTCCAGAAGGCGGTCGCCAAGGCGGTGGCCGACGCGGTTGAACGATTCAAAAACAAATACGACAAGCGCTGACGCAAAGGATGGCCGTGAGATGGACAAACCAATTGGGATATTCGATTCCGGCGTCGGCGGCCTGACCGTCGCCCGCGAAGTGTTCAACCTCCTGCCCCACGAAGATGTGGTCTATTTCGGGGACGTCGGCCGGTATCCGTACGGCGGGCGGTCGTCGGAGATCATCACCCGGTTCGCCACTCAGGACGTGGCGTTGTTGCTTGAACACGACGTCAAATATGTCATCTGCGCCTGCAACACCGTGTCGGCGGTGGCGCTCGATGATCTCAGGGACAGTTACAGCATTCCCATGATCGGCGTCATTCATCCGGGAGCCGAGGCGGCGGTCAAAGCGACCAGGAACGGCCGGATCGGGGTAATCGGCACCAACGCCACTATCGGTTCCAACGCCTACGCCCGTTCGATTCACGAGCGGAACGCCGAACTGAAAGTCTTCTCGCTGGCCTGCCCGCTCTTCGTTCCACTTGCGGAAGAGGGGTATGTCGATAAGGAGGCCACGTACCTCATTGCGCGTGATTATCTGCAAACCATGTTGGATGTCGAAATCGACACGCTTATTCTCGGATGCACCCACTACCCCCTTCTCAAACATGTGATCGCCGACGTCATGGGTCCGGAGATCACGCTCATCGACAGCGGCGAGGAGACGGCGCGCGCGGCTTACAAAACAATTACCGAATCCGGGCTGTTGCACTCACGCGCAGGCCAGCACCCGTCGCCGTCGAGCGAACACAAGTATTTCGTGTCGGATGTTCCGGAGAAGTTCTCGCAGGTGGCGACGAGATTTCTGGGCCGGATTGTCGATAGAATAACAAGAGTTGATATAAGCACGTATTAGCGCGAAACTCAACAGTTGAAACCGGGGAGGTTTCGACGGAGGTGTTGCCAAACCCATGCAACTCGTCCTAGCCACCAATAACGAAGACAAGATCGAGGAAATTCGCGATCTCCTCGACGACCTGTCGATCACCATTCTCACCCGCGCCGATTTTCTGGATTTCCCCGAACCGGAGGAATCCGGCTCCACGCTGGCCGATAACGCCACTATCAAGGCGCGGGCTATCGTCGACTATTGCGAACTTGCCGCGCTGGCCGACGATTCGGGACTTGAAGTTGACGCGCTCAATGGCGCGCCGGGGGTTCTCTCCTCCCGCTATGCCGGTGAAAACGTGACCTACAAAGACAACTATGAAAAACTGCTGGCCGACCTCAAAGGGGTTCCGCCTGAGAAGCGGACCGCCCGCTTTCGATGCGTGATGGCGATTGCCTGGTCGGTCGATGAGGTTGAGACGGTCGAAGGGGTTGTCGAGGGGTTTATAGCCGAGGATGCCGTTGTTGGTCGCGGTTTCGGCTACGACCCGGTATTTTTCTACCCGCCGCTCAAGAAGCGTTTTTCCGAGATGTCGCTGGAGGAGAAGAATCGGGTCAGCCATCGGGGCCTTGCTTTGCAGGAAGTCCGCACGCTGATTATTGATCGTCTGAACTCACCGATGCAGGGATAGCGCGCAAGCGCAGACGAGGACGTCGGCGTGGCACGGGCTATGGCATTGCGCGAAGCGGGGGCATCGACGTCGGGTCGAGCGAAGTCGAAACCCGATGGACGCAAATCGCTAACGGCTAATCGATGCCCGCACGTTGTGCTCCGAGGTTGCTTCCACGGCTTGCAATACCAACTCTTCCCCTATGGCGTCCACACGCAACGTCTGCCCGCTGTGGATATGACCGGCCAGAATCATCTTTGCGATCTTCTGCGACAATTCCCTATTAATAAGCCGCTTGATAGGCCGCGCCCCGAAGGTGGGGTCATAGCCGTGGGACGCGATATGCTCTATTGCCGCGTCGGTGACA
This sequence comes from Candidatus Zixiibacteriota bacterium, assembly GCA_016213305.1. GTDB lineage: Bacteria > Zixibacteria > MSB-5A5 > GN15 > FEB-12 > JACRAV01. The sequence continues at coordinate 16,596 of JACRAV010000113.1, forward strand.
TCGAGCGCTAAATTCCGCTCTTGCACCAGCGTTTCAAGACGCTCCACCTGGAGCCGGACGATCTCGGCAATCTCCGGTTTGGTCAGCGAGGCGAAGACGATGGTCTCGTCGATCCGATTGAGGAATTCCGGTCGAAGGGTCTGACGGAGCCGCGCCAGCACGTTCTTCCTGATGTTGTCGTACACAACCTCGCGGTTGAATTCGCCGATATTCTCCGACTCCTGCTGGATATATTCGGCGGCGATATTCGAGGTCATCACCAGCAGGACGTTTTTGAACGACACGACCCGCCCTTGATTGTCGGTGAGACGGCCGTCATCGAGCACCTGTAGCAGGACATTGAACACTTCCGGGTGCGCCTTCTCGATTTCGTCGAGCAGGACCACCGCATAGGGACGCCGGCGGACCGCCTCGGTGAGCTGGCCCCCCTCATCGTATCCCACATACCCCGGCGGCGCGCCGATCAGGCGGGACACCGAATGTTTTTCCATGTATTCGGACATGTCGATGCGGATCATGGCGTCCTCGGTTCCATACAGAAACTCCGCCAGCGCCCGCGCCAGCTCGGTCGTGCCGACGCCGGTCGGACCGAGAAAGATGAACGAGCCGATCGGGCGATTCGGATCGGACAGGCCCGCCCGATTTTGCCGGACGGCGTTGGACACAGCGATCACCGCCTCATCCTGGCCAATAACCCGTCGGTGAAGCTCCGCTTCAAGGCGCAAGAGCCGTTCGGTTTCCGATTCGGTCAAGCGGGTCACCGGAATGCTTGTCCACCTGGAGACCACCCCGGCCACCTCCTCCTCATCGACCACTTCCTTGAGCAACTGGCGGTCTTTTTGAATTGAGGCCAGTGAATGAGTGAGAAACTGAAGTTTCTTTTCGGCCTCGCCGATCTGGCCGTACTTGATCTTGGCGGTCGTTTCATAATCGGCTTTGCGCTCGGCGGCCGCCGCTTTCACTTTCAGGTCCTCGACTTCGGATTTGATTTGCCGGATGGCGTCAACCGTGTCTTTTTCCTTCTGCCATTGCGTTCTCAGATCGTCGCGCTCGGCATACAAGTCCTTGAGTTCGGACTCGATCGGTTTCAGGCGCAGGGCGGCGTCTTTTTCCCGCTTGACCCCTTCCTTTTCGATTTCGAGTTGCCGGATTCGCTTTTCGACCTGGTCCAGTTCTTCGGGCAGGGAGTCGATCGAGATGCGAAGCTCCGCCGCGGCTTCGTCGATCAGATCAATCGCCTTGTCGGGGAGGAAGCGGTCGGCGATATATCGATCCGACAGTTTGGCCGCCGCGACAATGGCGGCGTCGGAAATCTTGATTCCGTGAAATACTTCGTACCGCTCGCGAAGCCCGCGCAGAATCGACACCGTTTCCTCGACTGAGGGTGGCTCGATCAGAATCGGCGCAAAGCGGCGCTCCAGCGCGGCATCTTTCTCGATATGTTTGCGATACTCGTCGATAGTGGTCGCGCCGATAAAGCGAATCTCACCGCGCGCCAGAGCAGGTTTGAGCATGTTGGAGGCATCCATCGCGCCCTCGGCCGCGCCCGCCCCGACAATGGTGTGCATTTCATCGATGAATACAATGATGCGCCCTTCGGAGGCGGCCACTTCCTTCAGGATCGCCTTGAGCCGTTCCTCGAATTCGCCGCGAAACTTGGAACCGGCGATCAGCGCTCCCAGATCGAGCGCGACCAGCTGGCGGTCCTTGAGAGTCTCCGGCACCTCGCAATGCGCGATTTTCTGCGCCAGCCCCTCGACCACTGCGGTCTTCCCCGTTCCCGGCTCGCCGATCAGCACCGGATTATTCTTGGTCCGGCGAGAGAGTATCTTGATGATGCGGCGGATTTCGTCGTCGCGGCCGATCACCGGATCAAGCTTCCCGTCGCGGGCCGCTTTGGTCAGGTCGCGTGAATACTTTTCGAGCACCGCGTATTTGGACTCCGGGTTGTCGTCGGTGACCCGGGCAGAACCGCGAATGCTCGCCAGGCCCTTCAGGAGGTCGTCGCGATTGACGCCGTTGGATTTGAGAATCTCCTGCGCTTTGCTTTTGACGTCGAGCAGTCCGAGCAGAATATGTTCGACCGAAACATATTCATCTTTGAACTGCGCCAGTTGTCCCTCGGCCTTATGGAGCACCTGCGTGAACTCATGGCTCGGATAGACCTGTCCGCCGGATTGCTTGGGCAGGACCTCGAGCGTGTCGGAAACCTCGGCTTCAATGCGGTCAACATCGGCTCCGACTTTCTTGAGTATCTGGACGGCGATCCCGTCTTCCTGCTTGAGCAGGGCGGCCAGGAGGTGTTCGGGTGTAATCTGCGGATGCCCCTCCGCCTGCGCCATCTGCTGGGCATAGGAGATGGCGTCGATTGATCGTTGTGTGAATTTGTTCAGGTTCATATTCTCTTATTCCTGTCATTGCGAGGAGTCTTCGACGAAGCAATCTCGCCTCGTCTTTCCTCTCTTTCGCCCTTCGACTCCGCTCAGGGCGTCGTCAACCGCGCGGACGCAGTTGACCTACGAAGAAAAGCACTCTTCAACACTCTCGCTATTCGTCATTGCGAGTGTCACGTCACCTTAAGCTTGTCGCAGGGTTGACGTGACCGAAGCAATCTCGCCTTGGCCTACGGCCCGCCTTCTGTTAGTCCGCACCTCACTTTGCCAGTCGTGGCGTCAATGCAGAGGGACAGAGATGTCGTGCGTCGATCTCGTCGATAGCTTGGTACACCTTTTGCGCACAGCCACCAATATGCTCCAGTGTCGGGGGCTTTGCCTGCCGCACAGTGGACGCAGACAGCTTCAATCCTTGGGGCCGAGAGAGGATTGATGAGAGCGGCGGCGTTAAGCGCAGTTTGTAGTGCAATTGGCGCCGGCGTCGCCTCCGGAATGACACTTCCCCGATTGGTTTCTACCAGTCGCTCTTCGGGCGGCGCGACATTGCTCGTATCGGCGGCCAACGTCGCAAGCGAGACAAAGAGCAACTGTTGAGTAGTCGGCTCTATGATCAACTCACAGCGCCTGACTGGTTGCTGGCGGAGCTCAGGGATGCTCATGCCGGTTCTATATAGACGTACGCTGTCGAGAACAACTATCCAAACCTTCGGTCCTCTGAAATAGCGCCTGATTGCCGATCGGAAGGAATTGCCCGTATCAACCAATTCCGCTCGGCATACTCCTTTCCCAACCTCGACAAAGCCTGCTCCGAAGTTAGTCCACTGGTATGCCAACTTGCATGCTTCGTCCGCGGTCATTGGTGCTTTTGCGCTGTCGGCCGCATGCGCTCCGGCCAGTGATGAAAGTACCGACAGTAGCACTGTCAGGCCAAAAACCTTCCTCATATCACCTCTCCCGATCCTCCATCATCGCCTCTTGCTCTTCCATAAAAACCCACATTAAACAGTGTGCCGTCGGGGCCAATTTGTCAAGCCGCAGGCGGCTTGACCTACAATTATGACGCGCCTGCCCTCCCGTTCGTGCGAAAGGCCGGCCTTGCGACCAGCCCTTCACTGCCAACCATTGGAACTGTCGTAAGGTTCTGGGTTCCTAAGAGACCTTTACTTCGATCTCCTTCGGTTTTACCTCCTCGAGTTTGTCCATCCGGACCTCAAGCAGGCCGTTCTTGTAGTCCGCGGCGATCTTCTCCGGATTGATCGATTCCGGAAGCGTGAACGAGCGGCTGAACAAGCCCGACCAGATTTCGGATCGGACGGTGTTTCCTTCCTTTGTCTCGTTCTTCAGTTCGCGCTTACCGCTCACAGTCAGGACCCGGTCCTTCACCTGGACCTTGATATCCTTCTTGTCCATGCCCGGTAGCTCAAACGTCAGAAGCAGATGGTCATTGGTTTCCTCGATGTTGACCCGTGGCGAAAAGTCGCAGTCGCACTCGGTGCGAAGGGCCGGGGTGCCCCAGATGTTTTCGAACAGGCGGTCCAGTTCGTTCCACCGGTTCATCATTGGGCGAATCATCAAGCTGGTCATGGCTACATCCTCCTTGTTATGGTTGTTGGTTTCTTTCTTTTTCACGGAAGGATGTAAGTCAAGGCGTGTGCCAATCGCGTTTATTGTTGCTATACAATGCCTTACGAGTGACGATGAGAATTGTTGATTGGAAATATGCCATTATGACGCATCGACACGGCCAATATGGCATAAGAACAATGCCAATTTGTCAAGCTGACTGACAAATTGGCACTGGATGATATTTAGTATCTGGAAAGGACTTCGGAGATGGCCTTCTGGACGGTGGAGCCACGGAAAAGGAGCTTCTGGGCAGCGGAGAGGGCGTTCTGGTAGGCGCGAATGCGGGATATGGAGTCGGCGTCGCCCAGACTGCCCAGAGCGCGCACAAGGGCTACCCGGAGGTCCTCGCGGGAGACCTTGCCGGCGGCCAGCTGATTAAATGCTTCCTCATTCTCCATCAGGCGTCCGAGGAAGCCAACCGCTTCGGACCCGCCGATTTTTCCGAGGGCCGCCATCGAGCGGGGAGCATCGGAGGGATTGCGGCGAATGAGATCGATCACCATCGGGGCATATTCAGGGGTGCCGATCATGCTGATCGCGCCCAGGGCGGCGTCACGGATCTCCTTGTCCTGATCTTCGGCCATGATGATCAACAGGTCCATGGCGTCTTCGCCGCCGATTTTTTCAAGGGCGCTGATAATTTCGCGCCGCACCCGGACATCGGGATCGGCAATCCGCAGGCGGAGCGGGGTAACACCCTCGGCGTCGCGGAGCGACCCGATGACAAAGATCGTGTTGCGGATGACATACCATTTCGTGTCGGGGAGTTCGTGGCGTCCTTTATCGCGTTCAAACCAGGCGTCATCAACCAGCATATCGGAAAATACTTTGAGCGAGTTCTTGCCCAGCTCGGCGAGAATCTTGAGGGCGAGCTGACGCACCTGCCGCGCCGGATGCGATATAATCTCGGAGAGCGCCAGAGCGATTTCCTGCGATCCGATGGCAATCAGGATGGTCTTGAGATGACCCACGTCCTCGCTCCGGGCTTTGAGCAGGTCGTCGATCAGCGCGGAGATGATTTCGGGCTGATTGACGTTTTCGAATGACTTCTTGACGGCCATGGAATCGTACACATTGACCCCCCCCTGGACGCCGCGGCGGAAACCGAGGGTCACGAGCAGGCGGGCGAGATAATCATACCGTTTGCCGGCCATGCATTTGTCGGCGAGGGCGCGGATGAGTTCGGAATATTCGTACGATTCCTTGCGCCCCGAGATCCGGGCAATGACCGACTGGACGGCGGTGTCAAGAACGGCGGCATCGGTCAGCAGATTGAATTCGCCGATCACGCCGGTGAGGGCGTCGAGCGCTTTCTGCCGCACGAACGCCTGCGGGTCCGACAGCCGGTCAATTAATTCGACGAGTATCTCAACGGCCCGCTGGCTCTGGCCCGTCTTGAGAAGGCGGCTGAAGGCCTCGGTGAACTCGGCAAATACGCCGAAATCAACCGGTTCGGAGACGGTCGCGAAGGAAAAGAGCTTATTCAGCAATTCATCAATCCGCCGGGTGGATTCAATTCTGATCCGACCGGTGTCGGTGCCGAAGTCTTCGCTGGACTTGCGCCGTTTCTCGATCGTCGGCGGGAGGGAAAGGTCGGAGATAATCCGGGCGCGCTCGGGATGAAAATCTATCAGGTGAAAAACGCCCATGTACTGATCGACCGCCGACGAAGTGCGGCTTCCCCCATCCTGAATCTCCCGGGCCAGTTCGACCAGCGAAGCACGAATGTCCGTCCATGGCAGGGCGACCACCCGCTCCGGGAGGAGATAGGAGATAATATCCGGGTGAAAATCGATGCCGAGCGCCAGCAGTTGTTCGGCGCGTGCGCCGGTGAGTCGGGCAAGTTGATTGATTGTGGCGCCCATGAGATCGAGGGCCATCCGCTTCGCCGAAAAATCTCCGTCCACATCCCCCCGGTATTGCTTGCGATTCTCGAACAGGTCAAACGCCTGTTCGGAATTCACGATCACCGAGGTGATCCCCTTTTGCTTGAGCGTGGCCGACATCGAAAAACCGGCGTCGTACAGCGACTCCCGCTTGACCATCGTGGAAACAAAGAACAGAAATTCGTCGTTGGTCAGCGTTTCGTCAAACAGGATCGCCTTCATGTCGAGCATCTGCAGATACTGCAGAATCTGGGCGTTGAAGACCGAGTCCTTAAGGGCGATATTGGCGATGTAAAGGTTGCCGCGCAGGACGTTGATGCTGACGAACTTCCGGAAGCGGAAGAACTGGCGGCACAGCAAATACGGTTTCTCCAGCGAGCGAAGCGCCAGCGGGTGGCTCTCGCCGTAGATCGAAACTTTGCGGAAGGCCATCGCCAGCTCACGCGCCAGCAGATGGGCCTGTTCATTCAGATTGGCGCTCAACAGCGCCTGTGTCACCTGTCTTTGCGTTGACTGCATCAGTTTCTCCAAAGCAAATAAGCCGTCCCAGGTCGGTCGCGATATACACTCTCTTCCCGTCGGTGACGGGGGACAGATTGACCGGCCCGGTTACGGTCGCGCTGTCAACTATCGTACCATCGGTCGATCGGAGCGACCAGACTTTACCGGTCAGCGTTCCGACTATCGTACAGGCGCCCACCACCAGCGGCGCCGATTTCACAACATCGACGGCGGCAAACGACCACAGGTCCCGCCCGGTGGCGGCATCGAGAGCGAACAGTCGTCCGCCCGAATGGGCCACATACACCCGACCTTCCGCCACGGCCGCCGGACACCAGATCGGGCCATCGAGCGACTTCTCCCACTCGATCTTCCCGTCGCTCGGATTCAGCGCGTACACCGTGCCGCCGACATCCCCGATCCAGATCAATTCGCCGCAGGCCGCGGCGCTCTGGCAGGGCGCCTGCAGTTTGGTCTTGAATACCACCCTGCCACTATCCGCCGTAACGGCGTACACATTCCCTCGGTCGGTCGGCTGAATGACCAGCGACCCGGAAACCGACGGCGGCGCCACCGGTTTCCCGTCCAAAGCCACCGACCAGAGATCGCGTCCGGTGGCCGGATCGAGCGCCTTCAAAAAACCGTCGCCCGAACCGACAATCAGCCGCTTCTCATATAGTATCGACCCATTGGAGACATCCTTTATCGGGCTGGTCCATCGGGTATTGCCGGATCTCATGTTTCTCGCCACTATTTCGTTTCGGATCGGTCCAGCGCCAAACATGATCAGACTGTCGGACGTCACCACTCCGGCCTGGGCCGGCCCCTTGGTCTTAATCTGGGCGACGATCCGGCCGGTCTGAGGATCGATGACTTTGATCTTCCTCTTCGATGACGGGTAGAACAGCTTGCCATGGGCCAAAGTGATCGGGCCGACCGGTTTATCTCTGAGATTTCGTTGCCAGAGCATGGTCAGCTTTCCGGAAAATACCCCCGTGGTGTCGGCTCCCCGGCTTTCGATAGCGCCGCGATGATACGGCCATGGCGACGGCACACCGGGAACTGAGGAAAAACGAGACGGCACGGCGCAACCGCCGATCACGAGGCCCGTCAGGGCAAGTATGTGGGACAGTCGGCGCATCAGAAATTCCACCCAAAGAAGAAGTCAAAGTTGGTACGCGGACTGACGGTGCGAAAATCGGTGGTGCGGCTGAAATCAAATCTGAGCACCACCAGATAGGCGATGTTCACCCGGAAACCGGTTCCGAAAGAGCCGTAGAACTGGTCAAAGGTGTCGTCCCAGGCGGCTCCGGTATCGAAGAACAGCGCTCCGCGGATGCCGCGAAAATCGAGCGCCCCGATAGGCGAGCCAATCAGCAGATTGTCAATCAGCGGGAATCGCAGTTCATTCGACGCAAACAGGATGTTCCGGTTGTAAAATGTCCGGCGATCGTACCCGCGGAATGACCAGCTTCCCCCCAGATACAGGCGCTGGGGTTCCGACCCGGACGATGAAAACGCAAACAGGCGATTGGCCAGAGCGGAATAGTGCCCCAGACGCAGATAATGGCGGATATCGGCCAGCGCGATAGTGTTGTATGTCCGTCCATCGTTGAGACCGACGGTGGTCCCGACGGCCAGATTGTATCGCCGTCCCTCTATCGGTCCCGAAATGTCCCAGATCGAATTATCGAACACCCAGCCGAGATAATTGGTCACCAGAAACGCCTCGCGGTCCGGCAGGCCATAGCTTCGGTACCGCTTGGAGTAGCGCCCGAACATTGTGAAGTCCACTCGATTGAACTTCGACAGCGGATAGCTGAACAGGCCGATCCCTCCGGCCTGGCGCTCTTCATAATACCCGTCGTAATCGTTGAAATACTCGTCGTACAGATGAAATATGCCCGCCCCCCAATTGAGACGGCGCTCCCGGTTGACATAGGTCAGCCCGAAATTGAACGACGACAGGAAATTCGACCGCGTCTGGGCGGTGTTGGCCAAAATGAAATAGAATGACCGGTTACCCAGGACGTCGGAGATCGCTCCCTGCAGGCCGCCGATCGATCCGTACACCGGATCATACCCGACGGTCGATTGCGCAATATCGAAAGAGTACTTCGTGTCATACTTGATCGAGCTTTTGACGTGCGAGGTGTCGATTCTGGAGGGGGACCATTGCGCGGCGGTCGCCACGGTGGCTTGCGCCACCGGAGCCGGCGCCTTCGGCAGTATCATCTGATACACCTGAAACTGAAGGTCCTGATATCCGACATACACCAGCGTACTGTCGTCCGAACCGAGGCGAGGATCGAAAGCGGCCGTGGCATAGGTGGACTGTTCGGTCATGTCGCCCGCGCTATCCAGAAGAAAGACATTGAACGATCCGTTCCGGTCGGACGAAAAGAAAGTGCCGCGCGAGGTGACCTCGGGCGACCGGTCCCGGAAGTTCCCCTGTGTGAGGCTGGCGATTTGGCGGGTGGCGAGGTTAAGCCGACAGAGATTGATCGCCCCCGTCGGGCCGTCGGCGCAACGATCCGAGGCGAACACAATCTCCTTGTCGTCGAGGGTAAAGGTCGGATCAACGTCGTAGTACAGGTCGGTGGTCAACCGGGTGATTTTGCCGTCCGACAGCGTCAGCATATACAGATCGGCAAATCCGGCTTTCGTAACGCCCGAAAACACGACCGATCGGCTGTCGTGAGACAGCCGGGGTGACCGGGCCGCGACCAGATCACCGTCGGAGTACTGGCTGGTTATCCTCTGCTGATTCAGATCGTACACGTAAATAACGTCACGATCCTGGGACTTCGATGAAAACACGATCAGCCCGGACTCGTTCTCGTCGATGCCCGACTGGAGAAGATAGAGCGACTCGAATTTTTGCGACCGCTCGCCTTTGAGAATCGTCTTCACCGGACGCGTGCGTCCGTCAATCGCTCTCATATAAATGCCGGTGTAGCCGAACCGATTGGCCTTGTACAGCACCCACCGAGTATGACCCCGCCGGTCGTCCCAGCGAATCGGCACCGCCTTCACCGAATACCCGTCCCGGGTGAGCTGGTCGGATTCCATGCGGGGCAGTCCCAGTTCTTCGAGTTGCGGGAAGTACCGTTTCTTGAGCGCATATTCCCATCGGCGGGACACCGTGCTTAGATCGTCGCCGAGGGTTAATTGCACAATCTCGTCAAACGTCTTGCCCTTGGACCAGTTCTCAAAGAGCATCGCCAGTTTGTCGGCACCGTAGGTGGAATCGATAAATCCGCAGATCGATTCTCCGAGCTTGTACATGAGGTACGAGCCCTCGATCATATACAACCGATCAATCGTGAACAACTTTCCGCCCAGCACCATATCCTTGATCACCATGTCCGCTTCGGTGTCCCATTTTTTCGACCAGAACTCGGCCAGCCCCTCGGTGAACCAGAGGGGCGGATAGGCGTATCTGGCGGCGCTTCGGCGGTCGACTACCCGATCGAGTTTGGACATGGTGAACACGTGCACGAGTTCATGGGTGATCACATGATGAAAGTCATAATACGATCCATGAAACGGCAGGACCACGCGCCCCTTCAGAAATTCGGTAAACCCGGCCACGCCGTCTGGAAGTAGTCCGGGCACGACATTGGTCTGTGCGAAGTATCCCGGTGAGGAGTATATAATCAGCGGGATCTTTTCCGGGACCTCATGGTTGAATTTGACCGCCAGGGCGCGGTAGGAGTCCTCCGCAACCCGGGCCGCGATCCCGGCAACGTCCGCTTCATCGGCGTAGAAGTAAATTCTGAAATGCTCGGTGGTCATCAACTGCCAGTCAAACCGGGTGTACTGAACCTTGTTCTTCCCGAAGTAGAACTGACTGAAGGCGGTCCCCGGCAGGCATGACAGGATGAGAATCAGGCAACCCAGAAGGGCTATCCGAGGCGTCAATTGTTGGCGGGTGTCGTTTCCGGCTTCCATGCGCTGTTGATCCAGGTCTCTCACTATCCTTGTTGACGAACCGGCCGGTCGATACATCCAAGCAAAAGCGAATCGACAGGCGTCCTGTTCCATCTGTTTATTATCGGAATTTCAGGCGCAATGCAACATCAGGCCCGGATGTCGCTTTTCGCCCCGCAAGCCGAGCAGTTTCCCCCGCTCAGCCCGACTACCGATGCCCGAAAACCGGCCCTCGTCACAAGCAGATAGCCGCAGTCGGGGCAGTGGGTGTCGTTGCGTTCGTTGATTCCGATATTGCCGAGATAGACATACTTTAGTTTGGCGCGGGCCAGCTGTTGCGCCCGCAGAAGCGTCCCTTCCGATGTATACTCGCGTCTCAATTTGTAGTCAGGGTGGTAGGCCGAGAAATGCAACGGAATCCGGTCGGAAACCGAGGCGACAAAGGCAATCAATTCGGCGATGTCTTCGTCGCTGTCGTTTTCTCGCGGAATAATGAGGTTGGTGACTTCCAAATGGGCGCCCGAGGCGGCTATCCGGCGGATGTTGTTCATTACCGGCGCCAGTTGCCCTTTGCAAATCAGGCGGTAGAACCGCTCGTGAATCCCCTTCAAATCAATGTTGAACGCGTCCGTGAC
>JACRAV010000114.1 GCA_016213305.1 Candidatus Zixiibacteriota bacterium
CACGGCATAACCCCGGGATGGCGTCAACCCCGAATACGGGGTTGACCCACGAAGACCGCTGATGCCACATTAGTCGATTTGCGTAGTGATCCGGATCAAAAGACTCCGAAATAGAACAACAGCGGCAGGATCAATCCCGCGATCAACGCCTCGCCGCCAATAAACCCGGAGGCCACCGTCACGTAGTTGCGTTCATACGAGGCCGGCCATTGCTTCATCCAGATCCATCCCAGAATTGATCCGATGGCGATAGGAAGATTCAGCGTGCCCGGCAGAATCAGCGCAAAGCCAAATCCGGCCGCACTCGGCAACCAGTGCCAGTTGTACTGGCCGCGCCCCAGAGCCAGAAAGACGCCGGCGATGGCCGCAATCACTGTCCACATGAGCGCCCCTGGCGGAAAGGCCGAAATCCCCTTGGACATCAGCACCGCCATATTGGCCAGTTTGAGTCCGGTGGGCGCGGCAAGGCCCTCGCCCCCCAGGCCATATTTTGCAATGAGCAGGGGGTACATAATCGCCACCGCGGCGGCACCGATCGGCACCGCCCAGAACTGCACCCAGGTCAGAACGCGCGGCGTCGATCCGACCAGCTTGCCGGTCTTGAAGACCTGCATCAATCCCTCGCCCTGCGAGTTGATATTCCCGGCCATGCCCGCCGCCACCAGGTTGTGGCTGATCGCCGGCGAAAAGACGCGGAAGATCGCCTGAAGAGTATTCGCCATCAGCGACACCGGCCCGTTGTTGGTTTCGCCCAGCACACGCACGCCGACCAGAATGAGCGGAAAACCGGCCACCACCGACGCGATCGTCTGCCACCAGGGCATGTCGAAATGTACCTGCTGAACATAGGCCATCAGAATGGTCAACAGTGTGGTCATGATGATGATGGTGCGGAGCGAAACATCGACCCGCTCATGCCCCGGCAGGCGGGCGGCGCGGAGTTCGCGGAACATGGCGGTGATCGACCGCCACTTGAGCGCCACCGCCGTCATCGCCGCCGTAATCATGATCGCCGTCGCCGGCCACATCCACCAGAGCATGACAATGGAGAAATGATTTCCCGAAAGGAAGTTGTTCATCAGCCCGCCGTGCTGATGCAACAGCTCGCGCTGGGCGTCGGATAGTTGCGCGACATTCGCCAGTTCCTGAATCTGAGGCCAGTATTGCGGCGCGATCGAGTTCTGCACGATGAACATCCCGGCTTTTTCCATCACCATCGGCGAGAGCACCCAGACGACAATCGTTCCCAAGAGCATCGACAGGCCGACATGCAATCCGATCAGCATACCGGTGCCGATATTGAGCACTCCCCATTCGATCCCGATCCGGTACCGCATCGACAGGCCGAGCGTGCCGATCCAGGCCAGTCCATCGCGGATAAAGGCAATCACCATCCCAATAACCGCGCTGATCCCGAGCATCGTGAACTTTTGCCCGGCGGCTTTCCCCTGATCGAGCACGTTGATGGTCTCGGCCGCCGCGACGCCGTCGGCGAAAATCATTTCCGGATCATCGACGAAGTACTTGCGGAACATGGCCGACATGAAGACGCCGATTGCCCCCGAACAGCAGAGCCAGGTGAACATCTGGAAGGGTGTGATGGTCAGGTGGACATTGACCGACTCGTTCATCGCCAGATACCCAAAGGCCGCCGCCACCACGCACATGAACGCGGTGGAGACCGCCGAGGTAGCCGCCGACTGGATGATATTGTTCTGGACGGCATTTCGTCCATGAGTGGCTCGGGCGGTAACCGCGAGAAAGATCGCGCCCAAAAAGGCGGCGATCACGCTCATATTCGGCCCCATGCCCAGTTTGAGCACAATGTACGGGTAGGCCATGGAGACGACCGCCGACACGATGACGGCTCCGGTGACAGACTGCCAGGTGATTTCCGGTCTCTGCGACATACGCACCTCTTGGTTGAAGGCGACAGACGGTTGAGTTTGTTGGGGGATATGGTAGCGGGTTGACATTTATGATGTCAAGAAAGAAGCACGAGCGCCGCCCATCGGTTGATACGCTTAAACGTTTCAAATAAGCCAGGCCTCGACAAGCTCGGCCCGACTTAATTGACGGCTTGAAGAGTGTCAGGCGGGGACGCCTGACACCACGTACTCTGTGCAAGGCGGATGTCCTCGTCCGCCGACCAAAATCGATCATTGGAAGCATAAACGGCGTCCGGCAAGAGCCGGACGCCGCAATTATAGGCATCGTCGTTGTGGATCAGTTTTGCTTCCACGCCACCGCCAGCATTCGCCCGGTGACGCCGTGTCTGACTCGCGACAAGCTTCGGTCATAGTGGAAGCGGCCGAACTGCATGATGTGAACATCGGACCCCACCAGCGCGCCGTACACCATGGTGGTCTGGTCCCATTCAATGGCCGACTTAGGACCATAAAACATCCCGTAAAAACTGTTTTGCTGGTAGAATTTCAGCGAGCCGTTCTTTGAATACATTTGCAGGTTGGTCGGCAAGCCGCCGTCATTAACCGTGGAGTTCACGCCGAATGTCACATCACCGTCCATATAGATCATGACCTTCGCCCCCGGCGCCAGCACTATATTGGCGTGCTGGGCCAGATCAATCGACGAAAAGTAGTACACGCCGGTCTGGAGGATGACGTTGGCATTATTGGACGTGGTCAGGGCTTTCGTGACGGCATTGTACGTATATCCCGAACCCGACAGTCCCGCCGGCGCGTTGCTGATCGTCTGTGCCCAGACATACTCGCTGTCCGAGATGATGTTCAATTCGACCGAGTCCTCTGCCGTGGACGTGTCCCCCTGCACCTTTGCGGCTACGCCAATAGTGATCGTGCCGCCGTTTGCGGTGGAGGCATCGCCGCCGATATCAGAGTTCTTGCCAAGAACAATGGCTCCGTTTGAACCGATGCTTCCCTCGGTGTTCAGCACCGTGGCGGCATAAGTACCTGAATCCGATGCATACGAGTCGGTGCGAGCGTTCTGATCCAGAGTAATCTTCGCACCAGCGAACAAACCGTAGGTGAACGGGTAATGATATTCAGGCACCGTCCAGAGTTCCACTTCCGCCAGCGCCTCTTTCACCTCTCCCCGAGCGGTGATGATGACGGTGTCGTTCAGGGCCGGCGTGATGAGCGAGTCGCGCAGGGTCGCTGAAAAGGAACCGTCACCGAACCCCTGATTGTTGTACCCGGTCCGCCAGGTATAGAGGTTGTTGAGGGCAATAAAAGCGCGCTGGGCGCCCGCCTCGGCTACATAGAACGCCGACTGGTGGTTGACCTCGTTGTATGCCAGCGTCATCTCGGTGTTCGAGTTGTCGGCCGCCATGATCCCCAGCAGGGAAAGCAGGCCGATCAACAACAACGAGACAAGCAGGGCACTACCCTTTTGTGTCGCCAGACGTCTGCTCACATATGCTCCCTTGCGGTAATCTCCTCCGCTTCCCGGTTTGTTGCTCCAATATCCGGGTTTACTGACCGATTAATGCGCAATAAAGATGCCGGTTTCCGTCCCGATTGTAACCCGCTGTAGCACAGCGATAACACGAAATAGTCGGGCAGAAGCATTATCCGGTGATCTCCCTATAATATGGGGAGCCGCCCACATGGCGCGGCTTCCCTGATTCATCAGCCAATTGCTTTGGAAAGGCTCGGTTGAAGTGGTTTCATGTCTGCTTCCACGCCACCGCCAGCATTCGGCCGGTCACGCCGTGCCGTACTCGTGACAGACTTCGGTCGTAGTGAAAACAGGCGCCGGCATCCAACTTAATAGTCTTGCTGACGATCGAGCCGTACACATTTGTCGTCTGGTCGTACTGAATGTCGCCGTTCGGGCCATAAAACGTGCCGTAGAAGGAACATCCCTGGTTGAACTTCAGTGATCCCTGAGAATACACCTGCAATTTGTTGGGCACGCCGCCGTCGTTGATGTATGAGTACTGGCCGTACTGGATATCGCCGCCCATATAGATGGTCACATTGGCGCCCGGCGCAAGGACAACGCTGGAGTTCTTGCCTAACGTCATCGTCGAGAAA
>JACRAV010000112.1 GCA_016213305.1 Candidatus Zixiibacteriota bacterium
GGATCGGGCAACTGGGGGAATACGGCCCGGGCATTCGAAGGAGCCGATTTGAGTTGGCGAATCGATGCCACAGTGGCACGCCTTTTCGCCCTTCAGCCGCTTGAACGAACGGGAGGCAAATCCGCGGAAGAGTATCGGATATTCGGCGCCGGCGCAAACTTTACGAAAGTCGGTCTTGAGCTTCTGGGACTGTACGAAGACGATTCCGACCCCGCCTATATCGAACAGGATCGTCTTGACCGAATCAGTCTGGGCGTCTATTTCACCCGAAAGTTCGGCCGCTCGGATATTGTGGTCAACGGCGCCTATCAACTCGGCGACATGCGTTGGACAGCTTCGCAAGCGGTAGCGCAGGATATCGCCGCGTATATGTGGACGGCGGAGTACGGTCTCTCGTTCGCGGCTTCGACCAAGCCTAGACTGGCGATCGGTATCGACTACACGTCGGGGGATACCGATACCACCAGCGGAAATATGTCATCGTATGACAATCTGTTCTACACGAGCCACAAGTCACGCGGGTTCATGGATTATTTCACCAATTCCAACGTGGAGAACTTCCGCGGCATGATTGATCTGATGGCGCGGGGAAAACTCGAACCGGCACCCGGCTGGACACTTTTGGCCGACATTCATCGGTTCGCGACCGCTGTGGAATCGGACGAGGCGCTCGGCTGGGAGATCGACCTGACAGCCGCAAGCACCAGAGTCAAGGGGATGAAACTCGATCTGGGAGCGTCCGTGTTCCTGCCGTCGGAGGCGTATGCGCGGACGATCGATCCCGACCCGGGATTCTGGATGTACACTTCGGTAACCGTTGACTTTTAATTGAATGTCTGATAACGCGTCAAATAACGGGAGAAAAGCTTTATGAGAAACAAACTGTTCGTAGCGGCAGTGACTGTCACAGCCCTGCTTGCTGTCGCCGGAATGGCCTGGGCCGACCGAACGGTGCCGACTTCATTGTCGGATCAATCGGCGGCGTGTGTGACCTGCCACGAGGCCGAGATGGCCGGACTGGTCAAGGAGTGGCGGCATTCGCGGCATTATGGGGCGGACGTGGGATGTTATGAATGCCATGCGGCCGATCCGAAAGACGCCGACGCCTTCGAGCACAACGGGTACAGCATTGCCGTGATTGTCTCGCCGAAAGACTGCGCCAAGTGCCATCCCGGTGAATCACAGCAGTTCCAGGCATCGCATCACGCCGATGCCGGCGCCATCCTCGGTTCGCTGGACAATATGCTCGGCGAGGTCGTGGAAGGTCCAATGGCTGCGGTTAATGGTTGCAAACAGTGCCATGGATCGGTGGTCAAGGTGAATCCTGACAAGACACTCGATCCGACCACCTGGCCCAACTCCGGAATGGGAAGGATCAATCCGGACGGATCGAAGGGATCGTGTGCGGCCTGCCACAGCCGACACTCGTTCGATGCGGCGCTTGCCCGCCAGCCGGAAAACTGCGGCAAGTGCCATCTCGGGCCCGATCACCCGCAAAAAGAAATCTACGAGGAGTCGAAGCACGGAATCGCCTATTACGCGAACATCGATCGGATGAATCTGCAGAGTCCGTCGTGGGTTGTCGGAATCGACTATTCGGCGGCGCCGACCTGTGCGACCTGCCACATGTCGGCCACCAAAGAACTGCCGTTGACGCACGACGTCGGCGATCGGATCAGCTGGACGCTTCGTCCCCCGGTTTCGCAGAAAGTCGATGCCGCTGCGATCAAAGCGGGCAAAAAGGTGAAATCCTGGGAAGCGCGGCGGGGGGATATGAAAAAGGTCTGCGCCAACTGCCACACGACGAATTATGTCGAGAATTTTTACAAGCAATATGACGGCCTGGTCGATCTGTACAACGTCAAATTCGCCGAGCCGGCGCGCAATATTTACACCAAACTGCGGTCGTCCGGTTTGCTGACGGCCGATGTCGATTTCGACGAAGAAATCGAGTGGACCTACTACTACCTCTGGCACCACGAAGGACGCCGGGCGAGAATGGGCGCGGCGATGTTCGCACCCGACTACACGCAGTGGCATGGGATGTTCGAAGTGGCCGAGCGGTTTTACATGGAGTTCATACCTCAGGTGAGGGAACTGGTGGAAAAGGCCAAAACTGCGGGCGGCGCCAAGGCCGCGGCCGCAGAGGAAGTCGAGAAGGTCGTCAATGAGGCGCTCGCAATGGAATCCCACGCCTGGTTCACCGGCAAAGAACCGGCTGAAATCAAGGCGGCGCGCAAGAAAGCCGCCGAGGATTTCCGCAAGCGTTACGCACCGTGATGTGTCCTATGCCCCGGATATCGGTTCATCTCGGATGAGAGAATTGTGAGCATTCCAGCTCCTCTGGGATGAGAAGATCACGACGAAGATGTCACCAGCCGACATCGGACGCATGAATGCAAGGCCATCTGCGAAAGCGGATGGCCTTTTTTATTTCTGGCGCAGATTACACCAATGCCTATTGCGAAGAGTCAACCTTTGGCCTCATGCAACTACACTAATCACCTCGCTAACGGCCGTTTGTAACTGGTTGGTATTGCTAGCAAATCTTGGGGGTTCGAGTCCCCCCTTCGGCATGAAATTCTCGCCGTGCCTCTGTTCCCCATCGACTTCCCGCCTTGCGCGCCTCGGCTCAAATGGTTACCTTTGGCCACAATTGACAATCCAGTACCGTCCACTTCCGGGAGGTCTGTATGCGTGCGTGTATTTCAGCGATTTCGCTTGCCACAGCGGCTGTTCTCGTCTTCGGGCTGAGGGTGCCGGGCGCGTCTTCGCCCGACGGCGGATGTTTCTCCATCGTAGTCGGCCGGGAAGCGTCCATTACCGGTTCTGTTACCATGGCCCACAACGAAGACGATTACATTCCGCAAATCGTCAATCATCACAAAGTGCCGCGCCGGACCTTTACCTCCGGCGCCACCGTTGAACTGGACAACGATCTCACGATGGAGCAGGTCGGGGAGACCTGGGAATATATCTGGTCCGAAATTCCGGGCCTGCTGTACTCCGACAGTTATCTCAACGAGTGGGGCGTCTGTATCTGTTCCGACGCTTGTCCATCGCGAGAAGACCGCCCGTCGCTGACTGGTGGCGGGATCAGCTCGATGCTTCGTCGCATAGTCGCCGGGCGGGCCAGAACTTCCAGAGAGGGAGTGCGGCTTGCCGGGCAATTGGTGGAGAGGTTCGGCTACGCCGGATCGGGAAGAACATATATCATCAGCGATCCCCGCGAGGGGTGGTTGTTCTGCGCCGTACAGGGCCGACACTGGGTGGCCCAGCGGGTGCCCGACAATCAGGTGGCGGTGATCGCCAACAGCTACACGGTACAGACGGTCGATTTGGCCGACACGGTCAACTATCTGGGTTCGGCGGACATCATCAGCTATGCGACTGAACGCGGCTGGTACCATCAGGCGACCGACGGGGCATTCAATTTTGCGCGCGCTTATGCCAACCCCGAGGATGCGACTGATCCCAGAAACATCGGCCGCCAATGGGACGGTCTCCGCCGGCTGGCGGCGGTGCCGCCCGCCTATGGCGAACCCCTGCCGTTTTCGATTATCCCGAGCGGGAAAATCGATGCCGGGGCAATCATGGCGGTGTTACGAAGCCATTACGAGGAAACGCCTCTCTACGCCGCCGATTCCGTCTCCGGGTGTCCGCATGGCAATGCGGTGACCCCGATCTGCCGCCACGACACCCAAACCAGTTTTATTGCCGAATTGCGGGGTGATTTGCCGCGCGACATCGGGCTGATGTACCGCGTTTGTCTTTCGTCGCCGTGCGCATCATGCTACATACCGTTCTACTACGGTCAGCCGTCTTTTCCTGACTCGTACACGGGCGAGAACACGGCGCCCACCGACGACGAGTACAAAGCAAGAACCGACAAACCGTTCGGCGTTGATCCGACCAGCGCATTCTGGACGTTCACCTCACTGCGGCATCATGCTGAAGGGCGCTATACCGCGACTTCACAAATGGTTCGTCGTGCGTTCGATGCGGTGGAACGCGACGCTCTTGCGAAACAGCAGGCAGTCGAGCAACAGGCCCGGGCGCTTCTCGCCAAGGACAAGGGAAAAGCGCTGAACATACTGAGCACGTACTCGTTTGACACGTATCAGGCCGCCGTGAAGAAGATGGCGGAGATGAAACTGGCTCAGTAGAAGGCGCCGGATCGACCGTTCGCCGCCCGCCAATGATCCGAGGTCCAGCGGCAAAAGCGCCGCCGTGAAATGAGTGAAGGCTGACGAGAGCACCCAGACATCTTGATGGCGGCTTGAAACGATTGCCGCCCAGTAGTCCTTGACAATACTGCCCATGATCGTATATTAGAAGGGTCTTCAGGACGTATTTGTCGATATTAGGACAACGGTACTTACGGAATGGGAGGAGAGACCCGATGCTCTGGCGCAGTTGGACGATCATCTTGGCGGCCGCAACGCTGACCACTACCGCTTTTGCGGACGATCTGTATAAAGTCAGAATTTCAAACGCCGATCAGGCCCGGCGTCTGGCCGCAACCGGGGTGATCCCGATCGTCCGACTGGACGACGGATATCTGGTCACGGCCACCCCTGCGAATCAATCTGCCATAGATGAAAGCGGACTGACCTTTTCGCTGGTCTCCCGCAATGTCGATCGAAGTAAACTGGCGGTTGACAACCGGCTCGATCGGGTCAATACGTCGCGGTTTCCATTGCTGTGGGAACAGGGCAATTTCCGTCTGTACGCACTCGATCAAGCACCGGCTCTCTATCGAGGCACTCTGCCGGAAGTGACGGCGCTACCGGCCGACCCGGTGGAGATTTCGTATCCCGCGCCCGCCATTCCGCCCTCGGAGCTGGTCGAACGGCTGTCGCCGGACGATGTGCCGCTCGCCACGCTGATTGGCGGGGTGGTGCAGGATTCGCTTTTTTCGTATGTCAACCGACTCCAGGCGTATTTTCGCAGGCCGGCCGGTACCGACTCGAATTATGCCTCGCGCGACTGGATCGCCGCCAGGTTCACTTCCTTCGGATACGACTCGGTGGTGATCGACAGCTTTGTGTCGATCATCAACGGTGTGCCCACTCCGTGCCAGAATGTGCTGTGCTATAAGATAGGCACGGTGTATCCCCGTCATCAGGTGATTGTCGGTGCGCACCGCGACGGCGTGACGACCTCGCCCGCCGCCGATGACAACGGTTCGGGAACAGCCGGAGTTCTGGAAATCGCGCGGGCGTTGAAGGACGTTCCGACCGATGTCACGATGATCTTTTCCCTCTATGACGCGGAGGAGTACGGTCTGTTTGGTTCCGCCGATTATGCGAAACGGGCGCAGGCGCGCGGCGACAGCATCGTGTACATGCTCAACATGGATATGATCGCGCAGGCGGGCAACAGCGACTCGGCCAATATCTACCATGGCCCGGCACTGCAGTATTCGAATCTCTGGCTGACGCTGGCCGATTCGCTGGCCGGGATTACAAAGGGCGTTCTGGCCGGGACCAGCGGCGGTTCGGACCACTATCCGTTTCAGCAGAGAGGGTACGAAGTCAGCTTTGTGCAGGAAGGCATATTCTCGGTCGTGTATCACACCTACCGCGACAGCACGTCGTTCATGAACTTTGAGTACATGACCCGGATGGTGAAGGCCTCGCTGGCCACCGTCTATACGGTCAGTCAGTCATTCGTGCCGGCCGCCACGCTGGTGATCGACTACAAATGGGGGTATCCGGTGATGATCGCGCCGGGGACTCAGCCGACGGTTGATGTTAATGTGGCGTGGTACTACGGGGCCTCGGTCGTTCCCGGGTCGATCAAATTGAATTACAAGGTCGAAAACGGCAGCTGGCAACAGGTGGCCATGATCTCGCCCGAGATCGGCTGGTTTGCCCCCCTGCCGATGCTCAAGTGCTTCGAACGGGTTCAGTACTATGTCAGTGCGCAGGACCAGACTTCCGGCAAAATGTTTTACGCCCCCGCCCCCGATAATCCGATCAAGGCCTGGGCCGCTTCCAGCCGCACCACCGTCTTTTCGGACAATTGCGAAACCAATCTCGGCTGGAGCGTTGGCGGAAACTGTATCGACGGCCAATGGTCCCTGGGCGTGCCGGTGGGGCTGGGCGACCGGGGAGACCCGCCGACGGCGTTCGGCGGAACCGGCTCCTGTTGGCTTACCGACAATGTGTACGGCAACTCCGATGTGGACAACGGCAACACCACCCTCACCTCCCCGATATTCGGCGCCGACTCGACAACACGGATCGAATATGCCGCTTGGTATTCGAATGATTTCGGCGCGGCCCCGCTTTCGGATGTCTTCAGAGTGAGCATCTCGAACACTAACG
Source organism: Candidatus Zixiibacteriota bacterium (assembly GCA_016213305.1). GTDB lineage: Bacteria > Zixibacteria > MSB-5A5 > GN15 > FEB-12 > JACRAV01. The sequence goes on from JACRAV010000112.1 coordinate 6,333, forward strand.
GCTCGTCATGGGTGCAGGCCGATTCAATCGGCCCGACCTGGCATGCCGGCGGCGGATGGTATGTCTATTCAATCTGGGTGCGGGACTTTGTCGCGCCGACGGCAACGATGCGCATCCGGTTCGATGCCGCCGACCTTGGCTCCGGCTCGGTGATCGAGGCGGGTTTGGACAATATCTTGATCGAGAATTTTGGATGCATCCCGCCCCCTTGCTGTTACCATCTTACGGGGAATGTTGACTGTGATCCTTCCGACGGCGTGGACATCTCCGATCTGTCGCGATTGATCGATAACCTGTTCATATCGCTCGAACCGTTATGTTGCGACGCCGAAGCGAATACCGACGGCCAGCCGGGGGTTGATATTTCCGATCTCTCGGCGTTGATAGATTACCTTTTCATCAACTTCACCGTACCGGCGCCGTGCCAGTAATTGCCGGTCTCTGTATATTCCGTCGGGTCTGCTTCGGGCGGGTGCCCTCTACTATTGGAGGGGCCGTCCTCGAAGGAAGGCGACCTCCCCGACATCTTTTGGATCTTCCGTTGAACTTCAACTGGGATTCGCTGGACTCCATCGCACAGTCCACACTTTTCCATCGGGCGATGTGAAGATGTAGTTACCAGCAATGGTCAAAAACTGACCATCCCCGTACACTATTCTGGTCACGCTCCCCAGGGTGCCCGGCCATGTCATGGTCCCTATGGTCCCGTCGGTCGAGATGTTGGTAATTTGAGATTCCCCTACCGAAACGACTACCGAACTCCCATTGGTGGCGACGGCATCAACGAAACCCCCTAAATTGTGCGCCAAGCGGATCCATGTGATCAGGTCCTTTGAAGTGAGGACTTCGAAACTACTTAAGGAATCGTTGTAGCCGACTGCGGCATACAAGCCGTTGTGTGTGGCCAGGCGCCGCAAGCGAGTTCTTCCGATTTGATGCGACGACCAACTGAGACCGTCGGGCGACGTCATGATGATTCCTTGCGTGTACGCATACCGCTCCCATCCAGTAGAGTCCACTGTCGTAACTACTGAGTCGGCAGTAGCGATGAATTGACGACCGTCCCAGATAACATCCCGGGGCTGAACGTCCGGTATGGCCGGGCAAGGTTGCCATGAAATACCATCGGAAGAAAGTAGCATGACCGTCTTATAGGGTCCAATGCCGCAAACGCCAACACATCCATTGTCCGAAGCGGCAACTCGCCAAGACGATATACTATCTGTACCTGCATCCACACGTTCTTCGCGCCAGATCGGTAAACTATCGGACACGAACGCCCTGTTCGGAGACTGGTAGGCAATGAATCTGCCCGACATGCTGATCGGATTCGTCAGGCAGTTCACCTGCGCATTGCTATCCAAAACGTTGAAGGTGACGCCGTCTTTTGACGCAAGTATCTTCTGACCCACCACCAGCCAAAGCGAGTCTGCCCATAAGATGCCGCTGAGCAACGGAGATGGCGGGGTGTAACCGTTGCCAAAGGGACCAAAATCCCAACTCGAAATGTCCGGCCAGTCCCTATTCCTATCGAATGTTATGTCTCCCGTGCCTTCAGTGGAATCTCCGGTATCCATAGAAAAGTTGCCTAAAGGGGACTCAATACACCCGGCCAGTAATACCAGACCGAGAACCAACAATGTCTTCGCTCTATTCATCGCATTTCTCCTTTCATAAATCCGTAAGGCAACGGACATGCCCGGCTAAGCGGAACGGCCAACGACCGCCTAAGTTACTAAGCCACATTAAGTAAAGCGACCGGAAACCGGTTTGCCACGGCGAGTTGAGTGGTTAGCAACTATCAATTGACGCTTATCAATTTACCATTAAGGTCGGCCTCCATCGACGTCTCCGCGACGTCGATGTGAGAGACCAGCGTCTTGGAAGAAACGACAAGTCGTTAACCGGACAAAGAACCGAGTATTGAAAGGAATTGCCACGAAGCAAAGTGTCTTTTAACTTTAGATCTCACGTTTCCAGATATGCTGACGACGCACAGTCAAACCCGCATTGTTCTTGGGGATACTTAAATGTCTATTGAGTGGTCGGTGCTTTCAAAGGGGGAACTTCAATTTATCA
>JACRAV010000110.1 GCA_016213305.1 Candidatus Zixiibacteriota bacterium
ATCGTATTGCTCTTCAGTCTTGTCGCGCCCGCAGTGGCAATTTCCGACGACACGCCGGGCCAGCCGACGAGAGGGTGGAATAAGCCACAGCCCAAGAAGCAGGCGGCACTGGTGGATACGACGGCTGTCGATTCGGTTTCGACGCCTGTACTCGCCGATGACATTCGCGAATTGGAAGCGGAAGTCAGGCCCGGCGACAGGCCGTCGGCACGCCAGCCCGAAACACCAACTCCAGCCGAATCGGCTAACGAGCCGGTTCTACCGGGAGTGTCACTCTCCGGTTTTCTGGATGTCATTGGTAGCTATAGAAACTCACCGCAGGATCATTCCGATCTGTCGATCCTCGAAGCTGAGTTTGATCTCGGCGCGACGCCGACCGACAGGATCGAACTGGCCGCGGCGGTGACGCTTGAGCCGGAAACGAGGTCCATGGAACTCACTGCGGCCACGGTCGCGTTTAGTCTGATGTCGGCCGAGCGCGGCCTAGTCACCGGGGCGACTTTGACCACCGGCCTGTTCAATCCGTATTTTGGAACCGATTGCCGCCGCAATAACGCCGAGTGCCGAAAACTGGCCACGGCCCCGCTGGTGGTGGAATTGACGCACCAAAGTTGGACCGATGTCGGCGTTCAGATCGACCTCGAGGGTCCGTTCGCAAATTTCAGCCTGTATGCCGTCAACGGATTTGAGCCATCGGAAGAAGTCATGCAGGACGTCATTGACCTGGCGACCGGATTGGGCGATACGATCGATGTGTCGCCGTCGAATTCAGTCGGCACCCGGCTGGGGATAATGCCCATTCCAAATGTCGAATTAGGCGGGTCGTTTGCGATCGGATTCAACAAAGCCGATCAGGACGAAATGCTGATGACAGGGGCCGACCTGACGTTCGCCGTAGCCGGACTGGAAGTCCGGTCGGAGTACATCTTTCACTCGATCAACCGTTCGATACTCAAGTCGGACAACAACGGGCTGTATGTTCAACCAACCTTCACTTTGGGCCGCGCCTTCGCGACCGCGCGCTACGATTCATTCAAAGCCGAGGGGTATGACCGGACAAATCGGTACACTGTCGGTGCCGGGTATCAGCTCGCCCAGGGCGTGGAGGTTCGTCTGGAAACGGCATTTGCCGAGCACGGGCAGGACAATGCTACAATAGCGCAGGTTTTTGTCGGTTTCTGAAGCCGGCGTTTAACGGGGACATTACGGTACTTAGAACACGTTTTAGAATTACTTAGGAGGACACAATGCTGAAGAACATGAAACTTGGGACCAAGCTGATCGGCGGCTTTCTAATCGTCGCCGCGATTATGGCGGTGGTCGGTGTGGTCGGAACAACGGGCATCGGAACGGTTCGCGAACATATGGACGAATTTGCGAACGAAATACTGCCGTCGACGAGAAATCTCCTGGAAATGGAGTCTGCATTCACTAAGATCATCGGAGCCCATCGCACACTCGCTATCGCGGGACTCGATTCCAAAGACCGCCAAGAGCAGTATGAAGACATCAAGAAGGAGATCGGCAACTATGAGGTCGCGGCCAACGAGTTCGAACCAATCCCTCGCGGTGTCGAAGAAGAAAAACTCTGGTCCGAGTGGAAAGCCGACTTCAAAGGATGGCTCGTCGAAGCCGACAAGTTGGTTGAGATAGCACGGAAGCAGGATGCTCTCACTTCCCGGGCCGGCTCGGAATACAGCACTCTGCAAACCCAGCTGGTCGAATTGGCTATGGGGAGTTTGCATGAAATGCAGGTGGAAATGGTGAACGATCTCGATCAAATGATCAACTTGGACAAGCAAGGGGGTATCCAGGCCGACAAAGACGGGGATGCGGGCGCAACGAGCGCCAATATGACCATGATTATCGCTTTGGTTGTTGGTGTTCTGTCAGCAGTACTCTTAGGTGTGTTTCTCACTCTTGGGATCACCCGCCCAGTCAACCGGGTAGTGGCCGCACTGTCGTCGGGCGCGGAGCAGATCGGTTCCGCCTCCGAGCAGGTTGCCGGTTCCAGCCAGTCGCTGGCTGAAGGCGCCTCCGAGCAGGCCTCGTCGCTTGAGGAGACATCCTCTTCACTCGAGGAAATGGCTTCCATGACCAAGCAGAACGCCGAGAACGCCCGACAGGCCAATATCCTGGCCTCCAATGCCAACACCGCCGCCGATAAAGGAGTGGCGGCCATGTCCGGTATGGCCCAGGCGATGAAAGATATCAAGAAGTCGTCCGACGAGACGGCCAAGATCATCAAGGTGATCGACGAGATCGCCTTTCAGACCAACCTGCTGGCTCTGAACGCGGCGGTTGAAGCGGCTCGCGCCGGTGAGGCCGGTAAGGGCTTTGCGGTAGTCGCAGAGGAAGTCCGCAATCTGGCCCAGCGGTCAGCCGAAGCGGCCAAGAACACCTCGGCTCTGATCGAGGGTTCCCAGAAGAACGCTGACAACGGCGTCCGGGCAACCGAAGAATTCATCGGTATTCTCAATGAAATCAACGGCGGAATCAAGAAGGTCAGCAGTCTGATCAGCGAAGTGACGGCGGCGAGCGACGAGCAGTCGCAGGGGATCAACCAGATCACGTCGGCGGTGTCGCAGATGGATCAGGTGACCCAGCAGACGGCGGCCAACGCCGAGGAGTCGTCGTCGGCCAGTCAGGAGCTGGCGGCCCAGGCCCAGCAGATGCAGGCGATCGTGATCGAACTGAACCAGATCGTGCAGGGCGCCAGAGCCGGACAGCAGACGCTGGGGGCCGTTCAGCACAAGGCGACCATCAAGCATCACCCGCTGACGACCAAGACGCATCCGACCACCGACGCGCAGACTAAACTGCATGCGCTGGCGACCAAGGGGAAAGAGCAGAAATCGA
>JACRAV010000002.1 GCA_016213305.1 Candidatus Zixiibacteriota bacterium
CCGATGTTCCCTTTGTCGATCTAATGAACACCATGCTCGATTCAACCCTGCCGCTGACCGTGACCGAATACGAAGAGTGGGGGAATCCACACAAGGAAGACTTCTTCAAGTACATGTACTCCTACTCGCCCTACGACAATGTCAAAGCGCAGGCATACCCGGACGTCCTCTTAACAGCCGGGCTGAACGATCCGCGTGTTTCCTACTGGGAGCCGGCCAAACTGTGCGCCAAACTTCGCGCCGACAAGACAGACAAGAATGTGCTGATTTTGAAGACGCGGATGGACTCCGGCCACGGCGGGGCCTCGGGCCGCTACAGCGCCCTCAAAGACGCCGCCTTCATGTACGCCTTCATTCTGGACCGATTGGGAATGAAATAGCAATTGAAGGTTCCGGCAGGTCCTTTCCGTCCTGAGCTTGACTCAGGACGGATGAGACCTGCCGGTTTCCTATGGAGTCTTATCCTCCAGCACTTCCACCTCCACCGAAACCGTGGCGCTGGTCGGGCCGCGGCCGTTCACCTCAAGCGGCGCCTTGATCCGAAACTTGTCGAACATGCAGACCTTGGTCTTGTTCTCGCAGTAGAACACGTTGGCATCCAGCGTCAACATGCTCTGTCCCGGCTTGGTGTCGATAATCAGCTTGAACGGAAAGCGAATCGATCCGGCCTTGTATGCTTTGCACGATTTGGGGAACGAGACCACTTTGCCGTTATCCGCATACCAGCAGAGCGAACTGGGGGCCTCATCGGTCAGATGATACCCGCGCGGGGCCTCGACTGAGATCGTGATCGTATCCCGCCCGGCGCGAATTGCCTTTCGCGGAATCTCAATGACTCGATCGGAAAAGGCCGGGGGCGAGGCCGGGACAACCGCCTGTGCCGTATCCCTGGGCGCGGATCCCGAAATGCAGGGTACCGCAAGCGCAGAGATCACAGATAGGACCCCGGCGACCAGTCCGCTTCTCAACGTTGAACTGCAGGCGCCTCCATTGTTGTCATTGCGAGTGTCGCGCGCCTCGCGCGACCGAAGCAATCTCGCTTCCTCTTTTCCAGTCAAACTGTAATCGGGACTTCTTCTCTTCATTTCTTCAATACCAGCAACCATCATGCTATCACCTGTTACGCTTCAAGATCATTTCCGTTCCACCGCCCACAGCGCCGCCCCGACAATTCCCGCATTGTTCCCGAGCATCGCCGGAAAAACCGGAGGGCGCGTCGAGAGAAACGGCTGAAACAACTCAAAGTTCTCGCTTACTCCGCCCCCGATGATGATCAGGTCAGGGGACAAAAGCTTCTCCATCTCGGCCAGATACCGGTTCACCCGTTGTCCCCATGCTTCCCAGCTCAGCTCGTCCCGTGTGCGAACACTGGCGGCCGCCAACTCCTCGGCCTCGGTTGATTCAATATATACATGCCCGAACTCGGTATTCGGCACCAGCGTTCTCCCCGCAAATAGCGCCGAACCGATACCGGTACCAAGCGTCAACATCAACACGATATCCTCTGGACCGCAATCCTTGCCCGCCCCGAATCTCAGCTCCGCCACTCCGGCGGCATCGGCATCGTTGATCGCCGCCACTTCGCGTCCAACCTGTCTTCCCAGCACCTCACCGACATTCAGCCCAAGCCATTCCTTGGACAAGTGAACCGCCGTCAACGCCACACCGTTCTTGATCACCCCCGGATAGCCGCATCCGATCGGTCCCCGCCAGTTCAGGTTGGTGACAATCCCACGAATGGCGCGGGCTATCATATCAGGACTGGATGGCTGGGTGGGGAAGTAGTGCGGTTCGGTCAAAAGTTGCCCCGTGGTCAGATCAACCGGCGCCGCCTTAATGCCGGTGCCGCCGATATCGATACCCAGGGCCGATTGCGTGGTCATACGGCCTAAGGTGCAAAAAAAAGCGGCCACCGGCAAGGTGGCCGCCAAAAGAGATATACAAGACAGATCACCCTTTTTCGATCATCTGCCAGACACGACCTTCAAGCATCAACAGCAGTCCCTTGTTC
>JACRAV010000111.1 GCA_016213305.1 Candidatus Zixiibacteriota bacterium
CGTCGGGGCTTTCACAGGTACAGGATGTTTTGTCCGATGCCACTCTGCTTCCATTTCTTTTCCGGCATGGTCAGAATTTGATCATGCCTGTGCAGATATATGGAGAATTATCGGCGCAAACGGGGAATTATTGAGACATGATGGTGGGATAAGGAGAGAATTCCGAAGCCGTGTCAAACGGTTGATTTTGTCCGGATTGGTGTGTCGTCTGCCTTGTGTGCGGGAATCGTCCGAGTACCCGAGCGACAGAATTTGCGGCTATGCGACGGTCACGCCAGCGAGTTGAGGTATGCGGCCAGATTTATGTCCTGGTTGTCGATGTGGAGTTTCTTCCGGATCGCTTTGCGGTGCGTGACCACCGTCTGTTCGGAAATGTGGAGAGTGTCGGCGATTTCTTTCGAGGACATGCCGTTTCGGATCATATAGCAGATGTTCAGTTCGCGGGAGGTGAGCGAGGCGAACTTTTGTTCGGCGGTGTCTAAGAAGGGTTCGGAGATATCGGTGAGGCATTGCTCGATCAGATCAGCCAGGGCATGGTCGGAGGCGTCCAGGCGTTGTCGCAGGGCTTTGATCGTGGGCAGGGCGATCCGGTCGATATTGGCCTGAATCTGCTGTTTGACCTCCTGCTTACCGCTGTCAATTTGGCGGAGTACCTCCTGAAGGGTGTTGTTCTTCTCCCGAAGGGCGGCCCGGTCGGCCTCGATAGCTTTGCCGGCCTCCTGGAGCGCTTTCTCCGCCTCCCGAAAGGGGGTAATATCCCGCACGGTGGCGACGTTCATGCGCCGGCCGTTGAATTGATGTTCCCGGGAGTTGACTTCAAGAATGAACCGGGTACCATCTTTCCGCAGGCCGATGGTTTCGTATCTCTTGTTCCCGTTCGGCTTAAGCTCTTTGGCCAGCATGTCCCATGCTTCGGGGGCCACAAACGTCCGGACCGGCAAGCCGATTGATTCCTCGCGCGAATACCCGAACATCCGTTCATGGGCGGGATTGACATCGACGATGTGCAGGTTGTCGGTGATATTGACGCCGTCCATGCAGGCATTGAACAAATCCTCCATCCTTCGATGGTCGGCGCAGAAACGATCGTGGTGGTGGACTCGGGCCGTAATGTCGGAGACACAAAACGAATAACAGCCGCACGACTGGCCGGTTTCGCGTATCTCCCGGAGAGACAATTTCAGCCAGCGCGGGTCATGCGAATCGCGCGTTTTCCACAACAGGGTGGGCCAGTGGTCCGGACATCTCTCACCGGCCACCAGACAGGGGTACTCCTGATGCGAAACCGGGTCGAGCAGGTCTCTAAAGCTTTTGCCGACAAGGGTGCGCGAGTCGGTTTTCACCAGTTCCGCAAATTGTTCGCCGGCATGTAAGATGGTGCCGTCGGTGCTGACAATTCCGATCGCATGAGGGAGGGTGTCCGCGGCTCCTCTGAGCCGGGTGACTTCACAGGTGACATCGGGACAGACATTCGACTTCATTGCAAGCGTCAGCCGTTGACCGGCCGACGGCGACGTTTCAACCTGAAACGCTGTTGTGGTGTTCGTTCCCTGGCAGGTATCGGTGTCTTTTCTCAGTGTCATCGGCTCCAACCGTTTCACAATCATTGACCATGTTCTCTTTTGTACATGATGTATCGGACAGAGATCGGACTTCTTTAGTCATATTCGTATCATTCCCGTCAGGCCCGGGGTTCAATCGGCTCACCCTGGGGCCTGTTGAAGTATCCCGGAAGTCGGCCGGGTGCGGGAGGCCCCGCCAAAGCGGATGGCGTGGCGAGAGTCGAACCGGCAGTAGTGTCAGAGCGCCTTATTCGATGGTTCGCTTTTTACGGTTGCACAATTCCGACGGTGCGGTCGTCATTCGGGTTGTTCGTTTAGTGGGAATGAATTATATTTGAGTAGAGGGAAGGCCGGTTACTCTCCGGCTGATAACCGGCGGGTTCCGGTGCGGTGAATCGTGACAGGAGAGCGCATATGCTCAGACTGATCCTTGTCTTTCTGACATCGGCCATCTGCATTTTACCCATTCGCGCGGCGGCGGATAGCGACTGTGCCGCCGATGCCGCCGGCTGTTGCTGTCGCGGCACGCGGGGGAATGTCGATTGCGACTATACTGACAATGTCGATATTGCTGATCTCTCCCTTTTGATCGATTACCTGTTCATCAGTCTCGCGCCGTTGCCGTCGATTGACGAAGCCAATGTTGACGGCGAAGGTGGGATAGATATCTCCGACCTCTCGGTGCTGATCGATGGCCTGTTCATCAACTTTCGGACCTTTCCGCCCTGCCCGGGGCCGGTCAATCATCCACCGGTGACGCTCATGAGGGGATTTGACCCGACCAAATTGCGAGTGAACCCGCCCGACTCGAACGGCCCTCTGGCCACCATTGATTTTCGCTGGGGCGGCAATGACCAATTGGACCATCCCTATGAGCCATCACAATTATCTTATGAATGGCGATTGTACGGGCCATACGATTCGGCGACTTATGCCTCAATACGGGAGCAGTTTGAGCGACGGGTGTTTGTAACGACGGACGGCCAGATGTATGTCATCGGACAGGGGAACAAGTTGATCTGGTGCGACACGGTCTGGTCTCCGGATTATCCGCCGTTTGCGCAGGTGATATGTGACACGATGCTGATCGATACTGTCCACTGGTCCGACAAGGGGCGCGTCGATACGGTTTTGGATGTAGAATCTCCGACATTTGCGGGCAATCCGGCGTACAATCGACTCGTGACTGTTTCCGGAGCCGGTCAGCCGTCGGCGGTGGTGGACACGATGACGCGGCTTTACGATCTTTTCCGACATGATCCGAACGACACGACGGTGGAGAAGCGTTTTATCTTCTGGGTGCGGACGCGCGACCCTGATGATACGACGCTGTTTGATCCGGTGGCGGCGTTTCAGTCGTTCAAGGTGTTCGATCCGAAATTTGAGCGCGACATCCTCATCGCCGATGCCCAGGTGGACTTTCCGATTAACCCGCGAATAGTGGGAGCGGCGCAGGCATACTGGAATAGCGCGCTGACGCGCTGGAAGGCCGGGGCGACTGTCGATCTTTTCAAAATGTCCCAGATGGCCGGCATAACTCTACCGATGAAATCCCTCCTCCAGCACAAAGTGACAATTGTCGTGAACGATGATGCGCAAATGGGGTTGCTACATAGTGGATTACAGGACAATGTCGTGTTGGCCATGTCGGCCGGAGCGGGGATTTGGCTGTGTGGGCGAAATCAATTCTCTGCTCCTGAAGCCAGCCCGCCGAATCTGCACTATGTGCTTCGGTACTACGGCGGGTATCCCTTCGGCATGATCGAGGGTCGCTGGAGCGGCTGGAACTGGTACGCTTTGAAGGCCCCACCGGTTCGAATTGAAGATTTTTGCGGTGCGCTTTCCGTCGATACCGCCCTTTGGCCAGATCTGCTTATCGACACCGCGTATTTGCACAGTCGCTATGTCTGGGACCCGGATGTTGTGCCGTGGATGCCGGCGCTGGCCGCACTTCCCGAGGTCAACTCCTTTTCCCTTTTTCCACAGGCCGAGGTTTTGTACACGTATAAGTCTATTTACAATGACCATCACCCGCTTCTGCCGGATAGCTTCTTCTATGCCGGTCAGCCGGTGGTCTATCGTCTGCAGAACGATTCTGTTCGCCTGTTTGTGAGCGCGTTCACGCCCTATGCGTTCGCCGACGACGGTTCGCCCACCAGCCCCCTGCAGACCTATGTTGACTCGGCGCTCAACTGGCTGATGGCGCCATTTAGCCCGGGAATGATGGCTTTCGGCCGGAGGGGAAGGCAATGACAACGCATCTCATACGAACGATCAGATTGCTGGTGTCAACAAGCGTGCTGGCGACCTCGGCCACCGGCCGGGATTCGGGTGAGAATCGCATGGCCCTTTCGCCTGCGGATATCCAAATTTCCCAGAGGTGTGTGACCGAGCACAATGTCGGCGATATCGCCCTTGGCCTCGACAATTTCGGAACCATTGGACCCACCTACTGGACCGGCACCTTTGATTTCTTTACCGGCCAGCCGGTGCGAAGCTGTCAGTATCCGATTGGATCCAATCAGTCGTATCTCTGGGGAGGGGCTATCTGGGTCGGGGGAATAATTGGAACCGATACGCTGGTGTCGGTTGGGGTCGATGGTTGGAATTCGGGGGAGGAGCTTCACGCTGACGTAGAACCGCTGGGGGCGATAAGATATCGATCGACGCTGAGCGGTAATTCTGCCTACAGCAACGGAGCTGTATCGCATCAGGACTTCCTCGCCACCTATTATGACACCTGCCAATACTGCACCGTGGACGGTGCATTGGTTCGGGATTGGCTTGACAAACGTACTCATAAACCGCTCAACCTTCGGATCGACCAGCGCACGTATGCCTGGCGGTATCCCTGGATCGACGATGCGGTGATCTGGGACGTCTCTATTACCAACATTGGCACAACCGCGATTTCCAAGGCGTGTATTGGTTTGTATGTCGATGGCGATGTCAAAATTGCGAGTGAGGATCTTGGCTTCCTGGACGATGTTACCGGTTTTATGGGTTCGACGGATATACCGGGTACAGCCTGTGCAACACAGAAACCTCTCCCGCTGGCCTGGATCGCCGACAATGACGGCGATCTGACCACCTGGGGCAGGCAGCTGCCGCATGTGACCGGTGTGGCTGTCCTATCAGACCCCGCGATCCTCGGTGGCCCATCGTATAATTGGTGGACGAGTTCGAGCGCCGTACGATGTGATTTCGGGCCGATGCGCCGCGTCAACGCCCGCGATTTCGGCAGCGGCGGCACGGGTACTCCTCTAGGCGACAGAAACAAGTATTACATCCTCTCCAACGGTGATGTTGATTATGACGCGGTTTTCGGGGCCACGATCGGAGACAACGACCCAATCTGGCTTCCACGCCAGGGTGATCTCTTGCCATGTGACGAAGGCGGTGACGTGCGATACCTCCTCTCCGTCGGCCCGTTCGATCTGGCTCCGGGGCAATCGGTGCCCTTCACTTTCGCCTATGTCGGCGGCAAAGACCTGCACACGGATCCGTCCAATTTGCAGAATCTTCCGCTCGACCCCTGGCGCTACTATTCGCATCTGAACTTCACCAATCTCACAAACAACGCCGTCTGGGCATCGTGGGTGTACGACAATCCGGGTGTCGATACCGACAGCGACGGGTACGCCGGCCAGTTCTCCGTCTGCAATTCGGACACCATCTGGACCGCCGGTGACGGCGTCCCCGATTTCCGGGCCGCCTTCCCTCCCCCCCGTCCCGGGTTCACCGTCAAGCCGC
>JACRAV010000119.1 GCA_016213305.1 Candidatus Zixiibacteriota bacterium
GTCAGCATGATGACGTTCTTCGGATGGCCACCCATCTTTTCCGGCACCGCGTTGTCGATGAAGTCAAGCGGATAGGCGGCGCGGGTGTTTTCGGTAAGTTGGTCGTCATCCAGATCGAGATACCGGGTCACCGGATCGAACACGACGTTTTCGAGAATGGTGCCGAACCTTCGCGTGCAGGCGTAAATCTGCGGCTCGGCGGTGGGGGAGAGGGCGATTACTTTGGCGTAACATCCGTTTTCGAAATTAAACACCCCTTCGTCAGACCAACCATGCTCATCGTCGCCGATCAGCCGACGATTGGGATCGGCAGAGAGCGTCGTCTTGCCGGTCCCGGAGAGGCCGAAGAATAGGGCGACATCGCCGCCTTTTCCCATATTAGCCGAGCAGTGCATGGTCATGACGCCCTGCAATGGCAAGAGGTAGTTGAGGACGGTAAAAACCGACTTCTTGATTTCGCCGCCGTAACCGCTTCCGCCGATAATGCACAGCCGCTGATCAAAGTTGAGCAGAATGAAAGTCGGAGTCAGCGTGCCGTCGATTTCGGGAAGCGCCCGGAACGACGGGACGGAAATGACGGTGAATTCCGGAACAAACTTGCGAAGTTCGTCGGGATTCGGGGATTCGATGAACATGCTCCTGGCGAACAGCGAGTGCCAGGCGTATTCGGTGATGATCCGCACGGGGAGCCGGTAGTTCGGGTCGGCGCCGCCGTAACAGTCTTGCACAAACAGATCGCGCCCTTGCATAAATCCTTGCAGACGGTACAGGACCATGTTGAACTTGTCGGGGCTGAACGGCCGGTTGTACTGTCCCCACCAGACTTTGTCCTCGCTCGACGATTCCTTGACGATGAACTTGTCGTTGGCGGCGCGGGCGGTATGTTTGCCGGTGTTGACGACAATCGGTCCTTGGTGCGACAACGAACCCTCGCGGCGGAAAACCACTTCCTCATAGAGGGTCGGTACCGGAAGATTCCAGTATTCGTTGTTCAGATTGCGGAAACCGAGATTTTCCAGCCCAAATTCGCTCTTGACCGCCTTGGCCTGGGGCAGGCCGGGTGTTCTTCGGTGATGTATGCTCATCGCCAGTCTCTCCTCAGTTTGCGGTCCCCAATGTAGATTTCATTCGGGGACTCCGGGTCGAGCGCCCATTTGATACGGGCGACCCCCTCCATAATTTCCTTGATCGTGCCGCAATAGCTCAATCGCAGGTGTCCTTCCATGCCGAACTCCTTGCCGGGGACCGTTACCACCAGCGCCTTTTCCAGAAGAAGGTTGGACAGGGCCACCGAATCATGGCCGTAGGCGGAGAAATCCGGAAGACAGTAGAAAGTGCCGTCCGGTTTCGTGCAGTGGATGCCGGTGAAAGCCCGCAATTCATTGAGCATGACATTTCGATTATTTTCGAGCGTCATCCGCAGGGATTCGACACTGGTCTGCACGCCCATCAGCGCCCCGGCGGCGGCTTCCTGCATCAGCACGGGCGGGCAGGAGGTGTTCTGGGCGGTCACATTGCGCATCGCCTCGATCAGCTTCCGGTTGCCGATAGTCCAGCCGATCCGAAACCCGGTCATGGCGTACAATTTCGACACGCCGTTGATGACCACGAGCCGGGAGGAATCCGACTGATCCTTGGCATACCGGTAGCAGGGAACCGGTTGGCGATGGTCGAACACCAGCTTGTGATAGATGTCGTCCATAATCAGGTATATCCCTTTCTTCTCGCAGAATTCGACAATCTCCGCGATGAATGATTCGGGATACATGACGCCGGACGGATTGTTCGGCGAGTTGACGACAATCGCCTTGGTATATGAACTGACCGCCTTCTTGATATCTTCCATGCGCGGCTGGAATCGGCCGTCCTCGGACTGCACGATCACCGGCACGCCGTAGGCCATGCGCACGATCTCGGGATACGACACCCAGTAGGGCGCGAGGATGATCACCTCATCCTGTGGATCGACAATGGTCATGACGAGATTGTAAAAGGCCTGCTTGGCGCCGTTGGCCACCACCACGTTTTCCGGTCCGATGAGTTTGCCGTAGTTTTCCTCGGTGTACCGGATGATCGCCTTGATCAGCGACGGGATCCCTTCGGTGGGGGTATAGCGAATATCCGCGGTTGTCAGTTTCTGGGCGCAGGCGAGCACGGCGTCGATCGGCACCTTGCTTTTCGGCTCCCCGGCGCCGAGATGGATGACCGCTTCCCCCTTTTCCCGGAGGAGACGGGCCTGCTCGTTGAGCCGGAGTGTCGGTGGTTCGTGAATTTCGCGAGCGAGTTTGCTTATCGTGGTCATGTCTTACCCTTTCAACAGCGTGGCGATGGCGACGACATCAACGATATCGTTCACCGAACAGCCGCGCGACAGGTCATTTGCCGGTTTGGCCAGACCCTGGATGATCGGGCCGGTGGCGGTGGCGTTGGCCAGCCGCTGGGTCAGTTTATACCCGATATTGCCGGCATCGAGATCGGGAAATATCAGCACATTGGCATCCCCGGCGATGGCCGAGCCGGGCGCCTTCTTCTTCGCAACTTCGGGAACGATTGCCGCGTCCACCTGAAACTCACCGTCGATTTTCAGCGCGGGGTGAGTGCGTTTCAAAATCTCCAATGCGGCCACCACCTTCTCTACATCGGCATGACTGGCCGAACCCTTGGTGGAAAATGACAGCATGGCGATACGCGGCTCCTCGCCGACCAGCGTGGCCATCGTCCAGGCGGTCGAGACGGCGATGGAGGCCAGTTGTTCGGCGGTGGGGTTTGGAAGCACGGCACAGTCGGCGAACATGAAGACCTTATTGCGCACACCCCGGTATTCGGGCATGGTCATGATAAACGAGCTGGAGACCGTGTTGATCCCCGGCGCGAGGCCGATCGTTTGAATCGCCGCCCGGAGAACATCGCCGGTGGTGGAAATCGCCCCCGCCACGGAGGCGTCGGCCAGATCGCGGCGAACCATCATGGCCCCGTAATATAGCGGGCTTTGCATGGCCTCGAGCGCCATGGGCTTTGTGATCCCCTTGGCCTTGCGAAGCTCCATGAACTCCTCGACAAAGGAAGAGAGATCGGATGCGCCGGCCGGGTTGATTATTTCTACGCCTGTTCGCGAAACATTATATCTTTTGAGGAGATTCCCAACTTCCTGTTCATCGCCCAGCAAAGTGACGCCGGCCACGATCTTTTCGGCAAGGAGCTTGGCGGTGGCTTCGATCATCCGTGGTTCGGTTCCTTCGGGAAGGACCACCCGGCGCTGTTTCGCTTTGGCCTTTTCCTTGATATGGGATATTGCGCTGGGGCACAATTCAATTCCCTTGTCGTCCGTCGTTGTTGACATGTTACACCACCTGGTCCTTCAGCTCCGGATCGGATAAATATGACTCGATGAACCGGTCGATATCGCCGTCCATCACTGCTTGCACGTTTGACGTTTCGCAGTCGGTGCGGTGATCCTTCACCATATTGTACGGATGGAAAACATACGACCGGATTTGTGATCCCCATTCGATCTTCTTCTTCGACTTCTCGAACTTCTCCATCTTCTTGGCGTCTTCCTCCCGCTTGAGCTGGTAGAGCCGGGCGCGAAGCACCGCGAAAGCCGCATCCTTGTTCTTGTACTGGCTCCGTTCGGTTTGGCAGGTGACGACAATGCCGGTGGGGAAGTGGGTAATTCGGATGGCCGACGACGTCTTGTTGATGTGCTGACCGCCCGCGCCCGATGAGCGATAAGTGTCGATGCGGATATCATCGTCGCGAATCTCGATATCGGCGTTTTCTTCGACTTCGGGGAAAACGTGCACCGATACGAACGAGGTATGGCGGCGGGCGTTGGCGTCGAACGGCGAAATGCGCACCAGCCGGTGCACTCCCGACTCGGCTTTTGCGAAACCGTAGGCGTAGTCGCCTTTGATTTCGAGAGTGGCGGATTTCAGGCCGGCTTCTTCGCCCACCTGATAGTCCAGCAGTTCAACCTCGAACTCGCGCCGCTCGGCCCAGCGGTTGTACATCCGGAAGAGCATCTCCGCCCAGTCCTGCGACTCGGTCCCGCCTGCGCCGGGGTGGATGGTCATGATGGCGTTGCGGGCGTCGTCCGGCCCCGACAGCATGGTGGCAAACTCCAGCTTGTGGAGTTGCTCGTCGAGATGGTCAAGGGATTTGCCCAGGTCCTGGGCGTCGGACGATCCCGGCTCAATGATATCAAGAAGTTCCAGCGTATCGTTCAACTCGCGGGCCAGCTTGCCGTGGCCGTCGAGCCAGCGTTTATGGGCGGCTATTTCCTTGAGGACGGCCTGGGCCGACTGGTTGTTGTTCCAAAACCCCTCTTCGGTGGACTTCTTTTCGAGGGCGGCTATCTTGGTCTTGAGACCGTCGAGGTCAAAGATACCTCGCAAGTTTGTCGAGGCGACCGCGAAGCTCGGGGATTCTATTTCGAATTTCAGTTATCTGCACAGCATCACTTCCTTCAAAAAGGAACGGTAAGTATATGCTGTTTTATGTGTTCGGTCAAATCCAAACGGGGACAAATCCTCCGGTCGGGCAGAGGTCGCGGCCCAACGGAAAGCATTGACTCTGCCGGTCTTCCATGTATCTTGTTCCGGTGAGCAAACAGATTGACACTATTATAGTTGGGCCATTCGAGGTCAATTGTTATCTGGTTTTTGATCCAGGCACCAAAGATCTGGTCATAATCGATCCCGGAGACGAGCCGGAGGCAATTGCCCGCCGGATCGGCATTCTGGGCGGTACGCCCAAGGCGATACTCCTGACTCACGGGCATGGGGATCATATCGGGGGCGTTACCAGTTTACTGGAGAAGTTTCCCGTTCCGTTGATCGCCGGCACCCAAGAAGCTCAGTACCTTGCCGACCCGCAATTCAATCTCTCAGGCCACTTCGGGCCGGCGATTACCATTCGTCCGGCAGATAGGTGGGTGGCCGATGAGGAGATGGTTGAGTGCGGATCGATCCGCTTTCGGGTTCTGGCGACTTCCGGCCACACGACCGGCGGAATATCTTTTCTCGATGAGGAAGAGGGTGTTCTTTTTTGCGGAGATACCCTGTTTCAGGGGTCGATCGGGCGAACCGATTTCCCCGGAAGTTCGTTTAATCAATTGATGAAGTCGATTCAGCAAAAGATCCTGACCCTTCCCGACGAGATCGTCTGTTACCCCGGGCATGGACCAAAAACAACTGTGGGCGCCGAACGTCGCTCCAACCCGTTTCTGTTAGAGTACCTGTATGGCTGACACACCCGAAATTACACCGCTGTCGGTGGATAATGTCTCCGATTTTCATGTGCACTGCGATTACTCGATCGACGCCGTCGGCACGATCGAAGATTACTGCCGGGCCGCGCTGAGACGCCGCCTCGCGGAGATTTGCTTTACGACACATTTTGACGCCAACCCGCGATCCGCCGATCACGCCAACTATGTTCGCGTCAACGGAGAAAAGCTCCCGACCACCGTTGAGAATCTGGCGCCGTATGTTGACCATGTCCTGCGCGCCGCCGACGAGTATTATCCGTATGGACTGTCGGTCAAGCTGGGGGTCGAATTCGGCTGGTACGACGGTTGCGAAGA